>JAFDME010000274.1 GCA_019306075.1 Deltaproteobacteria bacterium
CATATCATCTCTGCGATCAGCTGAGTTCAGCTCAGTTTCGTGAAGTCTCCGAGCATCTTGGTCTGGCACCGAGGAGAGTAGATGGAGTCGAAGAACCGTATAGAATCTACCGGGCAAGAGTCAGAGATAAATACGGTATCGTCGTTGACAGGGCTTTACTTTATGGTGCCGCCTATACTCAGGCTGTAGCGAACCTGGAGACGGATTTTATATTTGACGGAATGATTGACGAATATAATGCATTGAAAAAGATCCAGTTTGGCCGACACTTTGATACCTACAAAAAATCCCTTGATCTGCAGTTGAGTGAAAAAAAATCGTCCCTGAAAAAGCATAAAATCAACGAGATAAAGCTCCGGAAGGAGATTTTGAACAAATCCTATCTAATTCTGGCATCACTGAGTGATGATTTGCGTAACTACATTCTGGAGGTTGAAAGTAGCTCAGATAGTAATGATTATGATCCATTTACAATTCCTGTCAGTACCCTATATGTAGATGAGAGTACAGGTGAAATTTCATTTAATAGAACAGAAGATGTCAGGCCGGGCTTGAAGATGGTAGACCAGGAGGAATTAAGGAGGCATCTGCTTACTTTTGATACCCGGCAGCGTTATCAATTCTGGAAAAAGGTCAAGCTTGGCTCTCTTCTTTCAGTTGCTGCATTTGATGTTTTGAATAAGCAGGTCGAATATGAATATAAAAAATTGAAAGAGGGTTTGCCGTACAGCTTCAAAACACTGGAAAAAATCTCTGATTTTCGTGTTATGGTTGGATTGCACTACCTGGTAAAACTGGCAAAACAATTTGGTATTAAAAGCAATCTTGAGCCTGTGCTTTCCTTTCCTCTTGGTGCAAATGTTGTCACTTTGCTGGAGAGTACCCGAATGTATGAGGCTATGGTAACAGGTAAAACTGTCCAGTATGGGGCGACAGAGGCTTCTGCGCCGGGGGGCGGAGATGGAGAGGAGAGTACTAATTCTCTGGCAATTCTCGATCGCATTGAGTCCATGGAAGGTGAAATTCTCTATCAGGCTCAGCCGAAGAGCAGGAGGCTGCTTGGGAAAAAAACGCGATTGGTGGTAGGGCATATACTTGAAAATGTAGTGAAGTTTGGAACAGGACGAAAGGCTGACAGGGAAGTTAAATTATCAGAAGAGGGGCTGGAGGAAAATCAGGGAATTGTTGACCTGAATCTTAAAATTCCGCTGCTGGGAAAGACCGGCACGGCTAACAGATATACCAATGCCTCGTTTTTCGGATATCTACCCGGGGTTACCGAGAGTGGTGATGCTTTTACTGTGGACAATGGCTATGCTGTAGGTGTCTATGCCGGCTTTGATGATAATAGACCCATGCGCAAAGGTAACAGCCGGATTACCGGTGCAACCGGAGCTCTTCCCAGCTGGGTCAAAATTGTAAACGAACTCCTGCAGGAAGAAGATTATGCAGGCAGGCTCGATCCGGTTGATCTGTCGTTTTATGGTCTGCTGCTTAAAAGGGATAACCTGGGACAACTTAATGCTGCCGTTGATCCAAACCAGGGTGGAAAGGTACATGAACCCCTGGAACTGGTTTCCGAACTGTCCAGGTACCAGCCATCAATAATGACTTTTGGTCAAAAGACAGAGGCCGGACGATTTAAACCCCAGCGGGATTTTCAGCCATTCTGGAGAATATCCGAAGAACCTCTGTGAAGAAATGATTCTATCCGGAATTCTTGCAATTTGACCCCATTTGTTCAATAATGAATCGAATATGAAAAGTTCTTTTTATCAGGCTTAGAACTGCTGGAACGATGACCAGCGATCATTTAAAAGTCACTGCATTTAGTGTTTCCGCAAGGGAATGGCTTTATAAAACAACCTTTTCCAGTTTTTTTTATACAGAAGTTCTGGAGTAAGGCATTAATTTTCCTTAGAGTTGGAATTATGAAAAGAATAGTAAATTATGGTTTCCTTGCAGGATTAGCTCTCTTTTTTGCCGGATGTGCTGTACCTCAGCAACCTCGGACTGGTGAAGCTGAATTGATATCTCAATCGGGATCTCCGGGGCTTGATGACAGTGAAGCGTCCGTTGTTGAGGAGGATATCGAGGTAACGCTACCGTCGATGGCCTACGTTAATGACAGAATATTTGAATATGGAAGAAAACTTGAACGCTGGAAAGAGCTTGACAGTCAATCCATTGATCAGGAACTTGATAATGAAGAGGTTGCCGGAATGGTTCAGTGTTTCCGGGATCTGCAGCAGGTCATGAATGGTTATGGTTCACTGCGGAGTGCAATGCTGCAAGCCAGGAAAATTGCTGCTGCAAAAAAAATATCCAATGATGAAATTCTTGATCTTCAAAAAAATGATATTGATTTTCTTGAGAGTGAGTGTGGCCGTATGCTTGAGGACCCTGACGCTCGCAGCATCGGATGGAGCCGTCGGGAGGATGGGGCCGGATTGGCTCAGCTGGAAACTTTGATAGACAGGTATGCTGCCAGTGGTGAATACGGTGAGGTAGTTCGAGTCTGGAAGCAGATTCCTGACGACCAGATTGACCGTGTTCAGCTGCGAACCAGAGTACTCTACGGAAATGGACTGATTTATCTGCATCAGGAAGAAAAAGCAGCGGAAGTGTATCGCCAGATAATTGAGCAGATGTCGACCTCAAAGAAGCAGGCGACGGATATCGTTTCGTTGAGGAAAATTCTTGGAGATATTTATACAGCCTCAGGTAATTACGGGGATGCCAAGATGCAGTATAGAAAAATATCAGCGGATTATGCAAATATCGGCAGGATGGAAGAGTGGTCGAAACTGCAGTTGTCCATTCTCGAAAAGTCGGCGCCAGGCAGTGCCGAGTTAACCGAGTACTCCTCATTATTGCGCAATTACCTGGGTTTTCAACCACAGTTCGATGGCTTCAGGGTCGCCCGTCAGGCAGAGAAATTTCTCACAGACTATCCTTACTCCCCGGTGGTTTCAAATGTAAGATATATTAAACTTGCGGCCATGGACGGGGCGTATTTCTGGTTTAATAGAGTTTTGGCCGAGGCGGATAAGTTGAAGGCGGAGAAAAAATTTGAAGAGTCTGTTGAATTGCTGGAAACGGTATCTCCCGATATTTTGAATAATGAAACGCAGACAGCGGTGAAAGAAAAAAATGAGGAGGTTCTGCTGGCCAGAGAAGTGGAAAAAGAAACGGAACGGATGGAGATGATTCAGGAACTTCAGCGTCAGTGGAATGATGGGATGCTGCTGGTCAATGATGGCCGTTATGATGAAGCAATAATCGTTTTTTCCAAACTCCTTGATACGGAATATGGCACTAAAGCTGAAGAGAAGATAAAGGGTGTTTCGTTACAGGCAGCAAAATCAGATCGAAGAAAGGCCGCAGATCTGTTTATCAGGTCGACAAAAACTGCAGATTTAGAGAGTAAAAAGAAACTACTTGTCGAATCAAGAAAGCTGCTGAACAGTATACTGGTCAAATATCCAGATGTTGAGATCGGTTCCAAGGTTGTGGGGAATATTGCCCGGGTAGAGCAGGAAATGCTGGCTATTGATCCTAATCTTCTTCTTATCTCAGGTCAGTCGGAATCGGTGGATGGCGAGGGGCAATCACCTGTTGAAGAAATGCCCGGATCTGTGCGCCCCTAACCCCAAATTCACAATCCTCGCCCCGGAGACCACAGAGCAGAGGCTGTTTTTTTGCTTTTTCTGTGGTTTAAATTTTCCGGAGTCGATGCTGACCTGTTTTTTTTGGAAGGAGACTCTGTTTTATTCCTTCAGTTTAATCTTGAGAAAACCTTCAGTGACAGCGATGGAGTCGACTCCATCCGCAAATGCTTTCCAGAAACCTTCACTGCCTCCATATTCGTGGATCAAATCAATATTTTTCAGACCTCCAAGCCAGCTGTTGGGCATGGGAACGCCCATTAGGCTGACACCTTTCAGTTTTACCACAGGTCTTCCGTCCCTGTAAGCCAGTTCCGCTCCTGCGTTGACTCTTAGAGTTTTTCCTCCCATCACCGGGAAATCAGGATCAAGGGGTATCAGAAGTTTGATTGATACCGTGTTATCAGCAAGATCCACCGCCACTTTATCAGCCAGGTCACTATTTTTGGCCATCAAGGCATTGACCTCCCGTTCCGTGAAACTGATTTCCCTTGAGTTTCCTTCTTCGCTGTACCGTTCCGGTTTCAGAGTACCATCTTCGGTCAATTTGTCTGCTGATTGTTTTTGTGGTTGAGCTGTCAAATTATCGAGCTGCGCAAGCTTGGTGCTTAACTGCTGATTTTCTTTTGCCGTGAGAATAACAGGCTTGAAAGGAGAGGGAAAGAGAAAGATTTTAATGGTAAGCACCGTCACAAGTACGGCTATAAAAATAGAAGCAAGAATCATCCCGATAACCTGTTTTCCTGAAAAGCCTCCTCCCTTTTTCTGTTTTCTTCCGTCTTTATTGTCTGTCATGGAAATGCTCCGTAAAAATAATTTAAGGCTATTGGGGACAGCATACTATGAGCAGATGCTGACATTGTATACTTCAGCCGGGAAAACGAGAAATAATATATAAAAATATGGCACACGTGAGCGAGAAGCATGATTATGGTATAGGGCGATTGTAAAAATAAATCATAACAGGATTTCGCATGCACATACTACATTCAATACCTGATGAACTCAAAGAAGAAAAAGGTAATTTCAGAAAAAATGAGCAGGGACGGCTCAGCAGATGGTCCATTGGATTTATGCTCCGTGGTTACCTCTGGCTGGTCATATGCTCGTTTGTCGTGGCAGTTGTGGCTCTGTTTAATCCGACTGTATCTTCGGCAGAGCTACGATGTTTCTCCACTCTCTGGCCGTCTGAGTTAAGTGATCTCAAACCGGATCCGCAACTTATTCGCGGCAGGCTAAACAACGGATTGCGATATGTAATCAAAAAAAATAATAAGCCGGAAAACCGGGTAGCACTGTATCTGGATGTGCAGGCCGGTTCTTTTCAGGAAAATGATGATCAGCAGGGACTGGCACATTTTCTGGAACATATGATGTTTAACGGTTCGACTCATTATCCTCCCGGTACCCTCGTTGATTATTTTCAGTCAATCGGCATGGGATTTGGCAATGATATCAATGCCCATACGGGGTTTGAAGAAACAGTGTACCACCTTATTCTGCCCCGCGGCACACAGGATGACCTTGAAAAGGGGCTGCAGGTGATGGCGGATTATGCCAGAGGAGCGCTGCTTCTCGACACTGAGATTGATCGTGAGAGAGGTGTGATCCTGGCTGAAAAACGGGCACGGGATTCAGTAGCCTATAGGTCAAGAGTTGCTGTGACCTCTTATGCCTACAGGGGGACAAGAGTTCCGGAACGACGAGTCATCGGTCTGGAAAAAACCCTGGAAACTGCTGACCGTAAACTGCTTAAATCATACTACGACAGCTGGTATCGACCAGCAAATATGGTTCTGGTGATTGTCGGTGATATGAATCCTTCGCAGGTTGAAGCTTCCCTTACACCTGTTTTTGCTGCTTTGCATGCTGAGGGATCGCGGCCCGACTGCCCTGAATTTGGTCGGCTGATTCACAAGGGAATTGAAACATTTTATCACTATGAACCTGAACTTGGCATGACCCGGGTAGAAATTCAGGCGCTGTGGGATATGTCTCCTTCAGATGATTCGATTACCCTTGAGAGGAGGGAACTTATCAGATACATAGGGGCGATAATAATGCGATACAGGCTGGAAAAGTTGAGAGAAAAACCTGAGATGCCATTTACCCGGGCTAACTACTACTATGGTGATATTGCCGGCCATATTGGATATGTGTCTCTCTCCGCACAAACCCAAAAGGGTAACTGGCAGGAGAGTCTTTCTCTGATGAATATGACCCTTCGACAGGCAATTGAGTTCGGAGTGTCTACAGAGGAGATGGTCCGTGCAAAAAAAGAGGTTATGGCTACGCTGGAGTCTTCCGTTTTAAAGGAAAAGAGTGAAGATTCAGAAAAGATCGGCCGCAAAATTATTCGTAATTTAAATTCCAATCGTGTGTACCAGTCTGCGGAACAGGAATTGGGGTTATACGCGCCATTGGTCGGGAAGATTACTCTGGCTGATATCAACCGGGAACTGCGTCAGTTGTGGGGGCAC
>JAFDME010000275.1 GCA_019306075.1 Deltaproteobacteria bacterium
GTCCTGACCCCCGATTCATCACGGTTTTGGCCTGAAGATAGATATGCGGCCGGCAGCCCACAGCCCAGCTTTGATAAACAGTACCTGAGGGATTACCTTTCAGGGCTTGACTGGGACAAGACCCCGCCGCCTCCATCGCTGCCGGCGGAGATTGTTGAGAAGACAAGAGAGAGATACGAGGAAGCTGTAAGAAAAATCACTCAGCTGCTTTCATGAGATATCAGTGCAAAATTGAAGGGTAGCATCCAGAGACTTGTCCCTGAATGTATAGCCTGCCCGTTGGAGCACTTCCGGTATGGCCCGGGTCGAAGCGAGAAGCATCTCATCGGCCATTTCGCCGAAAACGGTTTTTGCAACAAATGAGGGGATAGGGAAAAAAGTCGGGCGATTCAATGCTTTCCCCAGTGCCCTGGTCAGTGTTCTGTTGGTGGCCGAAACTGGGCTGACTACGTTCACCGGTCCGTTTATTTTCTCATTTCTTATGATGAATGCTACTATTCCAAGCAGATCTCTAATGCTCACCCAGCTCACATACTGATCCCCACGTCCCACGATACCACCTACTCCCGCCTTGAAAGGGGGAATCATTTTGTGCAATGCCCCGCCCTTTGGACTGAGCACCATGCCAAAACGGAGATTGACGACCCTTACACCCATGGAGGTTAAACGATGTGTCTCTTTGGTTCGGCTTTGTCGCCATAAGTGAAATATGGTCGACCAGTTCCCTGGTGCCGTCGACCCTGCTGTTGAGGATGAGCTTCTTTTTTTTCGAAGTCCATCGCCCCCGGGCTACATTTTCGCCTGCCAGGTGTATGACTGTGTTAAAATTACTATCGCTATCAGTTCTCAGGGACTCGGTCAGCCAGAAGCCTGCATGGTGATCTGCACTGTTTCTCCCGAGACACTGTATGGAATGACCATTTTTGAAAAGATATTCAACAAGAGCATTACCGACAAGGCCTGAACAACCGGTGACCAGGGTTTTCATGGTATTATCCTCAGCAGGGGGGAGTTCTTTCAATCGTCAGATTGTTTACTGTTTGCTGCCGTCCGGGACAGTGCTTTTACCGGATTGGGATGGGAGCACGGGTGATTTTTTTCTGGAATTAATGAAATGCTGTAGAGCAATTACCGGATGCTTCCAGGCCATCCTGGGTCCCGCGTATCGCATGATAGCTATGATTTTTTCCTGCATATCTTTTCTGTAGCAGTGAATAGAGCATTTGCCGCAGGTGGATTTATTATCATGGAATGGGCAGTTTCTCAGCCTTTCCCCGGCATAATTGACGAGTTCAGAACACTCTTCACAAATTTGATCCTCCGGCTGGTGGTGATCCTTGCAGAAGAGTTTTACCATCGTTTTTATGGTATTAAATTCTTTTTGTAAGCGAAGGGGGAAAGGGATTTCAGAAAGTTGCTTGAACTCCATAAGAATCTCTTCGCAGACCTGATCTTGAGTCAGTGATGAAGTCTCAATGGTAATATTGCCATATTTTGTATAGAGAATTGAGCGTTCGTCAAAGAGATCCTGAAAGGACTGATCCGGCCTTTTGGCAAGGCCGCGGGTTTCATAATTACGAACCCGGGATTTCAGTGCAGGAAGGTCTGTATGGAGAAAAATAGAAACACCATTCTGCTTCAGGTGGCGCATTGCAGCATCGCTGTAAGGTGCGCTGCCCCCTGTCGCAATAACATGGTTTTCACAGTCAACTTCAAGCAGGACATTCTCTTCAATCCTGCGTAGGGCCATATGGCCCTCACTGTCAATTATTTCCTGCAGTGTTCTCTGTTCTTCCGTCTGGATAAGAATATCAGTATCAACAAATTCCATGGCAAGAGCTTTTGCCAGGATTACACCAATTGTGCTTTTGCCAGAGCCGGGCATACCTATAAGGATAATATTGCTTTTTTTCTGTTGAATTGATTTCATACAATAGGTAATTGATTAAGATTAAGCAGAAGTTACGGCTGTTTCTGCCACTTTTCTGCAAGCTGAGCTGGTATTAACTGGACCGAAATAAAAGAGAGAAGGCTCATTCCTGCCCCCGCCACAAAAGGTATACGATAATCAATCAGCCAGAGTAGTCCACCCAGTGCAGGGAGTATTACTGCGGCGATATGGTTTATGGTAAAGCCAACAGCCATGCTTGGCGCAATATCTTCAGGGTCTGCAATTTTATGGAAAAAAGTTCTGATGGCCATGGAGAAATTAAAGAAAATATGATCCAGAATGTAAAGCAGCGCTGCTAAATATCTCTCCTCAACAACTGCATATCCGAAAAAGACAAAAATCAGCGCCATATATTCAAGGCACAGAACCTTATGCTCCCCGTACTTTACAATACATCTGCCAATAAACGGACTGAGAAAATAGTTGATACAATTATTGACCATGAAAAGAATTGCAATTTCCTGCACTGAAAAGTCAAATTTCTTGACCAGCAGAAAAACGGCGAAGGCCATAAAAATCTGTCTTCTTGCACCCGCCAGAAAAGTGAGTAGGTAAAAGAGCCAGTACCGTTTTCTGAAAACCATTCCTTTTCTCTGTATAACGCTGTTTTCATTGACCGGATGAATAGTGAAGGTGGTTAAAGTGATTATCACTATGATGATTCCAACTAAAAGGTAGAGAGTCCTGTAATTAAAAAACGGCACTATGAGAAGAAAGATGATGCTTATACCGATATTACATGCTGCACCATAGGAGCGAAGTCTGCCAAAAACGAGCGGTGCTTCATTATGGTTGAAATTCTGCAGGGTGAGGGACTGGTTGGTCGTTTCGTAGTAATGAAAGCCAAAACTCATTACCAGGGTGGTAAAGATAAGACCAGAAAATGTTGGGAAAAAACCTGTCAATGCCACCCCTATACCCAGGAGAAGAACCGAAAGGGATGCGAGCCTGTGTTCCTTTACCAGAAGAAGGATGTATATGACAAGTAAGGCGAGAAATCCCGGAACCTCTCTCACAGACTGAATTATTCCTATATGATGTCCGTCAAGATTGATGACATGGACTGCAAAATTATCAAAGAGGATTCGTGAGGCCTGGAGGCCACCGGTGGAACAAAGAGTGAGGACCAGGATGTAAAGATACATCGGGTTTTTTGTTATCTGCTGCATGGAATACGATCCTGTTCTTTGCTCAGCGACAAGAAAAAAAGAAAAATGGAAAAAGTTTACAAAAAATTATGATATAGTTATAAGAATCAGATTATGGAATAGAACAGTATTGATCCTTTTCGGTGAAACTTGTGGAATTTTACATTATCACCAGAGCAGATGACTACTGTAATCATTACATTTAATCAATCTACTATAAAAAAAGAGAAAGATGGAATTTCTAACAAAAATCGCCAACTGGTTTGAATCGACTCACCTGCAGGAGCAGGTGAAGGATGTTGACTTAACAGGGTTGTTCAGTAACCCCTGGTTTATTGTCCCTTTTGCATGTCTTATCCTGTATCTACTCTATAAACAGAGCTGGAAGGATATAATCATTATTTCTATCTTCATTGGTGTGTGGTGGATTTCCGGTACACCTTATATGAAGTCACTGATCGTTAATGGTGAGGTTCAGATCGCAAAAATTCTGCCGGTGATTTTCGGTGGGGCTGTCACTATAGGTTTCGTTATTTACCTTCTCTTTGGCAGGTCGGATTAGCGTTTAACGATCATTGATCTTTTCATATTCCGGTATTTTACTTTCCTTTTCATTTGATTAACTGCACCTGTGAATCCTTATGCGTTTCAAAGATGGCGTATTTATTATAACAGAAGAGACTAACTGCCCCCTTTATCACGTTTCAGAGGAGTTGCGTGTGGGCGATGGTATCCTATCCCTGCCTGCAGGCAAACCAACGTGCCTGACCCTTATCAATGGTCTCATAGATATAACTTCAGCAGAGGGCAGTTATGAGCGATATAGGCAGGGAAGCACTGAAAAGGCAAAATTTGAGTGTGGAGGGTGTAGTGGAATTATTCGATTTGAATATAAAAAGGCAAGGGGATTCGCCACTCTGCAGATGAAACTGCTGGAGGCTGCCAAAAGAAGAGAAAAAGTTGAAGGAATCAGTGAATTTGCTGATCTCCTGCGATCTATAGAAATTTTTACCACTCTCTCTGATGAAGATCTTCTGGACCTGGCGACACTTCTTGAATTGAAGGATTATCCATGGCAATTTCCGATAACTCAAAAAGGTGACATAGGCAATAGGCTGTTTATCATTATTTCCGGAAAGGCTGAGGTGATTGATGATCAGGGGGCAACTCTGGCATTACTCGGTCCAAGTGAAATATTTGGTGAAATGAGTCTTCTCTCCGGTGAGCCAGTGACTGCGACTATTATTGCTGCTGAACCGTGTCAGATTGCTACAATGAGCCGGAAGAATTTTAAACATATTATTACCCGGTTTTCCGCCTTGCAGGTCTTCTTTTATAAGCTTGTAGTGCGCAGGATTACCCAGATGAATCAGCAGCGCGCAAACGAGCTGTCGTCAGGTATGGTTGGTCAGTTGTCCGACATTTCAACAGTGGAACTCTGTCAGATGATTAATGCCAACCAGAAGACCGGTCGACTGACTCTTGAGTATGGGGAGAGTAAGGGTTCCATTACTTTTAACGAGGGGGAACTGGTAGACGCTCAAATGGATAAGCTTAAAGGAAAAGAGGCTTTTTATGAGGTCCTGGTAATTGAAGAAGGACGTTTCAGGTTCAGTCAGGGGCTGGA
>JAFDME010000033.1 GCA_019306075.1 Deltaproteobacteria bacterium
ATCGTGCAGATATTTGATTACCTCAGTGAGCACACCAGGGCAGTAAAAAACTTCTGCTTCATAGGTGTTGCGATTCTTCTGGTCTGGAGTGTTACAGGTGTAGATACCCATCACGCACATACCTGGGCCGAAAAACATATCCCCGGCTTCTGGTCCCTTTTTGGAACAGGGTCATGTATCGTACTCATTTTCTTTGCCAGATGGTTTGGCAGAAGTGGAATTATGACCCGAGAGGATTACTATGACAACTAGTTTCATCCATCCTGCCCTCATTCTGATTTTTGGAGGATTGCTTCTGCCTTTCGTCAAAGGCCCCTTCAGGAAACCGTATCTTTTTATAGTACCATTGCTGACTCTGCTTGATGTTATCTATATGAGCTGGCACCCTGGTGTTTACGGTGTCGTCAGCTTCATGGGAGGAGACTGGACACTTACCTTTGGCCGAATTGATCGCCTTTCCATGATATTTGGATTCATCATGGCACTTATGGCCGTAATTGGAACTGTTTACGGCCTCCACGTTGAAGATGACCTTCAGCATATAGCTGCATGGTTTTACGTTGCCGGCTCTCTCGGGGTTATCTACTGCGGTGACTATCTTGTCCTCTTTCTCTTCTGGGAAATGATGGCATTTGCCTCGACCTTTCTCATCTGGTTCAATAAAGACAAGGGATCCCTGGCAGCCGGTTATCGCTACCTGCTGGTACATACCTTTGGCGGTGTTGTCCTTCTTCTGGGTTTTGTCCTCAGATATCAGGCCACAGGAGATCTCTCCTTTGTTCTTCTCAGTGAAGAGAACACGCAACTTTACACCTGGCTTATCATGGCCGGCCTGATGCTGAATGCTGCAGTACCCCCACTCCACTCCTGGCTGCCCGATGCGTACAGTAAGGCAACCGTCACCGGTGCAGTATTCATGTGTGCCTTTACTACCAAAACTGCAATTTATACTCTTGCCAGAGCTTTTGCCGGATTTGATATTCTTATAGTTTTCGGTGTTGTTATGGCTGTTTATGGCATTATATATGCCATAATTGAAAACGATATACGTCGTCTTCTCGGCTGGGAAATTGTCAGCCAGGTAGGATATATGGTTACCGGTGTGGGTATAGGAACCGCTCTTGCGATCAACGGAACCTGCGCCCACGCTTTTGCCCATATACTCTATAAAGGTTTGCTGTTCATGGCTGCCGGAGCTGTTATTCACTCTACCGGAAAATCCAGATTCACAGAGCTTGGTGGGCTCTATAAGAAAATGCCTCTTACCTTTATCTTCATGGTGATTGGCGGAGTTTCCGTATCTGCATTTCCTTTCTTCTCCGGCTTTGTTACTAAATCAATGATCATAGCTGCGGGTTTTGAGGAGCATCTGCTGATCGCGGGTTTTCTCCTCACCATGGTCTCGGTGGGTACATTTCTTGTCGCCGGACTGCGGCTGCCATATCTCATTTTCTTTGGAGAGAAGAGATGCAGTGACGATACCTGGGAGAAAGCTGAAGATCCTCCCTGGAATATGCAGCTGGCGATGATAACGGCAGGTTTTTTCTGTCTGCTGGTCGGCTCATATACGCCCTTTCTCTATAATATGCTGCCTTTTACTGATGTCGCTTTCCATCCTTACAGCAGCTATCACCTCAGTGAAACACTGCAGATACTTGCCTTTACGGCGATAGTTTTTGTATTCCTGATAAATAAAATCGGTGCCAGGGCCACCATCAGCCTGGATCTCGACTGGTTTTACCGAAAAGGTGGGATGCTTTTCCTCTGGCTTGCCAAAAACCCTGTTCAATGGCTCGACACTACCTGGGGTGAAGCCTACAAAGTTGTCGGCCTCTACTCTCTGATGACTACAGCTAAATTCTGGTCATGGTTTGACTGGCATGGTATCGACGGTGTTGTAGACGGGAGTGCCAGATGTGTACGTGCAATCGGCCGAAGAGTAAGCAGCACCCTGCAGCGGGGACAGATTCAGCAGACTATTTATATTTCCGTCACCTTTGCAGCTATTCTTCTCGTTTCGTATGTCTGGTTATAACACTTTGAACTCAAGGACCACTCGTAATGGATCAACTACTGCTTAACTCCGGCTTCCCAATTCTGAGTGCACTTATTTTTCTGCCTCTGATTGGAGCTATACTGCTTCTCTTTGTGAAAAATGATGCGATTTGCAGAAACGTTGCTCTGCTTGTTACAGCTATTGTCGCAATTTTATCCATCTGGCTCATTTTCGGTTTTGATAAAAATTCTGCACAGTTCCAATTTGGTGAACATTACAGCTGGATAAAAACCCTGAACATTAACTACACAATCGGTATTGACGGGATTTCTATTTTACTGATCCTTATGACCACTTTTATCATGCCGTTCTGTGTGCTCGCGTCCTGGTCCTATATAAAAACACGGATTCAATCATTTATGGTCTGCCTTCTCATAATGGAGACCGCCATGATCGGTGTTTTTGTTGCTCTTGACTTTGTCCTTTTCTATGTGCTCTGGGAGGCTATGCTTATTCCCATGTATATGCTCATAGCTATTTGGGGAGGTCCCAGAAAGATATATGCCTCTATCAAGTTTTTCCTTTACACCCTCTCCGGCTCAATCCTTCTGCTTGTTGGAATTATATGGCTTTATACCGCCAATAATTACAGTTTTTACATTCCGGACATGATGTGGCAGGATTACTCCCTTACCTCCCAGATCTATCTCTTTCTCGCATTTTTCCTCGCTTTTGCGATCAAAGTACCAATGTTTCCTTTCCACACATGGCTTCCTGCAGCACATGTCGAGGCTCCAACAGCAGGTTCTGTCATTCTGGCGAGCATACTGCTGAAAATGGGTACTTATGGATTTTTACGATTCGCTCTGCCTATTACCCCCGAGGCAACTGTGATAATGATGCCCTACGTACTCTGGCTCTCAATTGCCGGCATAATCTACGGAGGATTCACCGCACTTGCTCAAAGCGATATGAAGAAACTGATTGCCTACTCCTCTGTAGGTCATATGGGCTTCGTCACACTTGGAATTTTTGTTTTGAACATTAATGGTATTGAAGGTGCTATCCTGCAGATGGTAAACCACGGAATTACCACCGGAGCCTTGTTCCTCTGCGTTGGTATGATATATGAGAGAACCCATAGCCGGGAATTGAGGTCGGCGACTGGAGTCGGCAAATATATGCCTGTTTATATCACATTCCTGGCCTTCTTTTCTCTCTCCTCTTTTGGTTTCCCCGGCACAAACAGCTTTGTCGGTGAATTTATGATTCTCGCCGGTGCATTTCAATTTGATACTGCTCTCGGCAAGTTCCCGTATCTTGCTCTTGCAGCTATCCCCGGAGCAGTTCTTGCGGCGGCATATATGCTCAGGATGCTGCAGAAAATTATCTGGGGTGGAACCGATAACCCCGATCAATCATGGATTACAGATATCAATGTCCGGGAGATTGTCACCCTTGCACCATTTCTCTTCTTTGTCTTTTGGATTGGCCTTGGACCGCAACCATTTATTGACCTGATACATACAAGCGTCATACAGTTGTTAAATCAATTTCATGCACATCAGGCTGAAGGTATGGCAGCAGTCAGTATGCTGCTCAACTGAGTATAATTTGAACCCCGATAAACGGGAAACTTCCTGGTCCCCCTTACCGGGGGATAAGAACCTGAGCGAGATAACCTTCTGATCATAGCAATCTGATTTTTATCTCCCGGGTACTAAATAAGAGTTCGTAAAGGTAATGCAATGCTATTTCTCCCCGAATTAACGCTGTTAGGAGCTGGCTTGACTTTCTTTATCTTCAGTCTGGGAAAGCCAAACAGTGGAAGAATAAGAAACATGGCGCTGTCAGTGGCCGCGATCATATTTCTTGCGTCAATGGTCAGTATCGGCTCCGAAGGTACTCTTTTTTATAATTCCTATAAAATCGACCTGTTCTCCCAGCTTTTTAAAGCTCTTATTGCTCTGGCAACATTCATTGTCCTCATATTCAGCGGCAAACTGGACGGCATTAAAGATAATATCCAATCGGAATATTATCTCTTTCTCTTTATGTCAGTATTCGGCCTGATGATGCTTGTGTCCAGTGTCGAACTTATTTCTATCTTCGTCTCTCTCGAACTCTCATCATTTGCCGTGTACCTCATGGTGCCAATGAGAAAAACCGGGAAAAGAGGAGGGCCTCAGGTAGAAGCCGGTATTAAATATCTTCTTTATGGAGTAGTTGCCACAGGTTTGATGCTCTATGGAATGAGCTATATGTACGGGTTGACAGGATCAACTCACCTTGATGAAATTACCGACAAGATTGCTCGAATGTACAACCAGCCTGCAGCTGTTATTGCTGTTCTTCTGGTTCTGACCGGATTTTTTTACAAGCTGGCTCTTGTTCCACTCCATTTCTGGGTTCCCGATGTTTATGAAGGTGCCTCAAACGAAACCACTGCTTTTATCGCTACAGTACCAAAACTTGCTGCAGTTGCCCTGCTTATCCGAATTGTCACTCTGGTAACACCTGATGGAAATGTTATGACCGGAGCCTTGATGGTCTGCGCCATAGCGTCCATGTTTTATGGCAATCTCTCAGCTCTCGTGCAGACCGATATTAAGCGGCTACTCGGCTTTTCCGGAATCTCCCATGCGGGTTTTGTTTTGCTCGGTCTACTGACTTTTAATCTCACAGGTTATGCAACTGCAATATATTACATAGCCGGCTATGTTTTCATGAATCTGGCATGTTTTCTGGTTATATGTACAGTTGCCCGCGACGGTGAAAATGTCCTGATAGAGGACTTGACAGGGCTTCATAAAAGAGCCCCGCTACTTGCACTCACATTGACGGTTGGTCTTTTTGGACTGGCCGGCATCCCTCCTCTGGTAGGGTTTGCTGGGAAATTTATGCTTCTTGTCGCAGCATTAAAAGAGGGATACCTCCTACTGGTTACCCTGGCTGCAATTAATACTGCCATCGCCATTTACTACTACCTTTCAATCGTCAGGGTTACTTTCTGCACTGACGATGCAAAGCGTACCAATGTCGTAACAGGACGTTTCCACTACATCTTATGCTTCTCACTTATGCTGATCATCATCATCATGGGTGTGATTCCACAGAGATTCATTGATATTGCTGTTACAGCCGTACAGACTCTTGTTTAAAAGATACTGCTGAGAATCTTCCTGCCGGCCCTGCGGATTTATCCCCAGGGCCTTTTTACTGCTTACCCCCTGACAGTTGATTTCTCTTTTCCCGGGAAACCCGATTTTATGAATATATGGCTCTTCTTTATTCTCTTTGTACTCGTCTTCTCATTTTTCCTTGAAGCAATCGTCGCGTCTCTCAATGTAAGCGCCCTTTATTCCACGCTTCCCAAAGAATTCAGCGATATCTATGACAAGGACAAATACCGGAAATCCCAGGAATACGCAAAGATAAATGCCAGATTCGGCCTGGTACAAAGCGGATGTACCACCAGTGTCACTATTGTATTTTTATTGTCTGGAGGCTTTAACAGCGTCGATCTACTGGCTAGAAATATGGGCTACGGTGATATAGTGACAGGACTTATTTTTACCGCGATTCTGATCGCCTTGAGTTTTATACTTGCACTCCCTTTTTCAATATACTCAACCTTCGTCATTGAAGAACGATTTGGTTTTAACACAACCAGTCTTTCCACATTTATCATTGATATCTTAAAAATTTCTTTTCTTATTGCTACAATCGGTTCTCCGCTCCTTGCCCTGATCTTATGGTTTTTTCTTTCAGCAGGAACCTATGCATGGATTTATTGCTGGACCGGTATCTTTGTTATATCACTTTTTCTCCAATTTATTGCTCCGATTGCAATAATGCCCCTCTTTAATAAATTTTCTCCCATCACCGATGGCTCCCTACAGAAGATAATCCTCGAGTACGCTGATCGGGAAAATTTTAAGTTGCAGGGTATCTATACGATGGATGGATCAAAACGCTCCTCCAAACTAAATGCATTTTTTACAGGACTGGGAAATTTTAGAAAAATTGTCTTTTATGATACTTTACTTAAAAAACTGAGCGATTTTGAAATTCTCGCTATTCTTGCCCATGAGATGGGTCACTTCAAACTCAAGCATATACCAAAAATGATTCTCCTGTCTGCGATTCAGACCGGACTGATGTTCTACCTTCTCTCTTTATTCATTCTAAACAAGGACATTGCAGCTGCTTTCAGCATGCAGCATGTATCTGTTTACTCAAGTCTGGTGTTCTTCGGATTCATATATTCACCGGTCAGCATGCTCACTTCTACAGTTTTCAATGCAATATCCCGTAAACATGAATATGATGCAGACAAATATGCGGCTACATCCACATCTAAACCGGAATTGCTTATCCGGGCGCTCAAAAAACTGACTGTCGCAAACCTGGGCAATCTAACCCCCCACCCTTTTCATGTTTTTCTCCATTACAGCCATCCACCTGTTCTCATGCGAATAAAAAAACTCCAGCAGCTTAACTGCAAACCCATCACAAACTGTTAATGATCAGTCTCTCAACTGACAGCTATATATAAAAATTCCTATTGCCGTTAAAATTCAGTAGAGTAAAAGACTGCAGATATTCGCAGAAGAAGTTGCCGCAATCAATTCCACAAAAAGAGTTACCCCTGCCACATCGATATGAATTTCAAACACAGACTTGAATATATCTTACTTAGATCTATCATTTTTTTTATAAACCTCCTGCCGGTGCCTCTGGTCCTTGCCTTGTGCAGCTCCATTGGCATGTTTGCCTGGGTATTTTTCCCCTTCCGAATCAAAGTGGCGTATAAAAACCTTTCCACCGTCTTCCCGGAACTCGACCACTCCCAAAAACTTCGTCTACTGCGAAAAGTATATATTCAGTTTACCCGTACTTTTGGACTGATCTTTATACTCCACCGAAAACGATTGGTAAACCTTATACAAAATGCAGAAATTGGAAACAGACAATTACTCGATGATACTCTCAAAAGAGGAAATGGTATCATCCTGACTACCATCCATGCCAGCTGGTTCGAAGCTTACTTTGCCTGGTTTAACCTCCATGGGTTACCGACAAGCCTGATCTACCAGGAACAAAGCAATCCTCTTTCTGATCGCTACTTTATCAATCAGCGAAAAAAGTATGGTACAAGCCTGGTCAATCTCAGCAGTTCTGCCGGCATGAAGACTTTTGAAAAAGCCCTTGACAGTAATCGAATACTCATCGTCAGTCTTGACCAGAGTTACAGAGGAAAAGGAATATGGGTTCCTTTTTTCAATAGACCGCTCCCCTGTGCCAAAGGTGCTGCTATACTGCACCTGCGAACCTGTGCTCCTGTTCTGACCAGTGTTTACTACATGGACAAAGGTAAGTTACATATCGATTTCAATCAGGTCAAACTCCCCTCTTACACGGAAATCAATGAAGAAAACATATCCGATATCTCTGCCCGCAGCGTAAGACTCTACGAACCATTTATCAGAAAATATCCGGAACAATGGTTCAGTATCTTCCACCGCTTGTGGAGCAAAAAAGATTACCCAGAAGTCAGGCGCTCCTTCCGTCAGGTTTTTTTCTGACCCGACGAATCATTGAACTTTTCCTCACTGGCTCGCTTCACCCGCCTCGTTTCCAGCATTCCGAACGTCTGCCTGATTCAGAAATAACTCTTTGGTATTCAAGTTGACTGGTGTATTAATATCCAATCCTTTTTGAAAGACGAACAAACCTTTTTAAAACCTCTACACCTTGCTCATCATGACCAATAAAGAGATTTTTCTCCGTTTATATGGCAAAATCAGACCATATCAAACAAAGCTCATAGTTGCCATGATAGCAATGATCTTCGTCTCACTTTGCACAGGAGCCCAGGCGTATCTGGTAAAGGATCTCCTGGATAAAATTTTTATGGAGAAGAATCTTTTTTTCCTTAAACTCCTTCCTGTCATCGTCGTTGTCGTTTTTTTAACTAAAGGTCTGGCCTACTATGTCTACACATTTTTTCTCGAACAGGTGGGACAATCAGTAATCCGTGATTTTCGTCAGGAGATATTCAACCACATCCATAAACAATCCCTCTCCTTTTTCAGCGATACGCCCACCGGCACACTGATGTCCAGAATAATTTCTGATGTCACTCTTATGCAGGCAGCTGTATCAAACGCACTTGTTGGTATTGTAAGAGATTTTTTTCAGGTAGTCATCCTTCTCGGGGTAGTTTTTTATATGAACTGGAAACTTGCCATGTTTTCCCTTATCGTGCTGCCGATTGCCGCTTATCCAATTATCAAATTTGGTCGTGTTTTCAGAAAACTGAGCACCACAACCCAGGAGGAAACTGCAAATCTTTCCAATATTCTCCACGAAACCGTAACCGGAAACCGTATTGTAAAAGCCTTCTGCAAGGAACAATATGAAGGGGATCGGTTTTTCAAGCAGGTAACCACCCTCTTTACAATTACCATAAAAGATGCCAGGTATCGCTGTATACAGCACCCTTTAATGGAGTTTATCGGAGGTGTCTCAATTGCGTTGATAATCTGGTTCGGTGGCCGGGAAGTTATTGGCGGACATTCAACGCCCGGTACTTTTTTTGCGTTTCTCACTGCCCTTATAGCAGCGTATGATCCGGTAAAAGGGGTCACCCGGATAAACTCCACCATCCAGAAAGCGCTGGCTGCGGCGACCAGGGTATTTGAACTTCTTGACACTGAACCGGAAATTCAGGACAGCCCAAACGCTAAGGATCTTCCGGGGTTCCGATCAGTCATTGAATTCAAAAATGTCTCCTACAGTTATGGCGACAACATAGAAGTTCTGAAGAATATTAACCTTAAAGTTCCTGCGGGAGAAGCACTTGCCATTGTTGGCCCCAGTGGCGGTGGAAAGACCACTCTGACAAATCTTATCCCCCGGTTTCTCGATATTAACGGAGGCAGTATCTTCATCGATAATATTGATATCCGCAATGTCACTGTAAAATCGTTGCGAAACCTGGTGGCCATGGTTACCCAGCAGACAATTCTTTTCAATGATACCGTCAGGAATAATATAGCTTACAGTAATCAAAAAGCAAGTGATGAAGAGGTCAGAAATGCGGCAAATGCAGCACACTCGTTAGAATTTATCAAAAAACTGCCCAAAGGATTTGATACCATTATTGGTGAGGGAGGCACACGTTTATCAGGAGGACAACGCCAACGTCTTTCCATCGCAAGAGCAATTCTCAGCAACGCTCCAATCCTTATCCTTGACGAGGCCACCTCGGCACTTGACACAGAATCTGAAAGGGAAGTGCAAAAAGCCCTTGAGAATCTGATGGCCGATCGAACAACTTTTGTCATCGCCCACAGGCTGTCGACAATCAGAAATGCGAACCGCATTATTGTGGTGAAAGATGGACGTATTATAGAACAGGGTAGTCACGATGAACTTCTGGCTCTGGAGGGTGAATATGAACTGCTCTATAATATGCAGTACAAGTAAAAAGTTCCCTGAATGGTCAAAATTTGGCCCCGCCACCCCAACTACCCCACGTATCAACCTTCTACAGCAGCGAAGTATGAAGATAAATTCGGATTTTAAAATCTGAACATTCGTTTAATCCTGTTTTTTACCCTTAATGATTGAGCAATATCATGCAGATGAACAATTTCCTGATTTAATTTTTGAATTACATTCTCTTTTTCCTCAATATCCTGAAAAATATTCGTCCTCTTTTTCTGATAATGAATTTGTGCGTTGTGAGACCCTCTTTTACCATTTACAAACTCGGCTAATAGGTGCTTTTCCATTTTACCATATAAATCTTTGTGAATTGGAAAAGCCCTGGATGCGGCATAACCGATGGTCACATTCAACTCAAATACCCACTCATAATCAATAATATAGATGAAACCATCTTTAAAGATAATATTAGAAAGAATTAAGTCGATATTGGAGATACCATCAAAGCACAACTCCCCATCAAGTTCCTGGTAATCATATTTCCCAAATATATTTCTGAAATGATCCGTAACCATTGACGAGCTTTCAAACAATGTGGTTTTAAAACCGGTTTTCAAAAGTTCAAAATATTCATCGATAACAGAATCACTTTCCCCTTCCCCTTTATTGAGTGCCTCATTAAATTTATCCTCAAAACTATTTCCATCAATAAATTCAAAAATAAGACAGTTTTCACTCTCATAAAGGATTTCTGCTAATTTTATTCTGGGATCAACAATCGCAGATGACAATTTCAAATAATTATCTTTCATTCGCTTTAAATGAGGAAAAGCGTCCGGGATTAATGCCTGTTTTTTAACATACCTTTGCCCACCTTCTTCATATATGACAGTTTGTAATTGAAATTGGGCCGCACGATCATTGTTATTTCTAACATATAAAATATTCATTTAATCCCCACATATGACCAGAAATGAATTAGCAAAAAATTCATATTGACCATTTTCAATCAACCCCTGAAAAGCAACACTCTCATCAAACAGGTCATATCTGTCAAAATCGAAATTAGTTGAGTGTGAAAAGATGGCATCAGCTTTTGGCAGCCAATATTCGGAAAATATTTCCATTGGCATTTTGTAATCAGGGTGGGGATAGTAAAACTCAAGAGCAGAGAAGCCACTCTCATTTAATAACTTTTCAAGTTCTATTTTGCCGAAAGTACGAACATTAGAATTTCCAATATATCCTGTTATGCCATCAAATTCTTTTGCAGTATGATCTTCTTTGGCCCCGGCAAAATATTTTAAACCATATCTGTTTTCTATTGCCAATATCAACTTACCACCAGGACGTAGATAATTTTTCACATTCTTTAGAAAATCTTTATATGGTGCTTTCGAAGCGGTGAAGGATCCAGCATATTCAAGCACTCCGTTAAGCATAACGTAGTCAAACTTTGATTCAAAAATAATATCATTTAAATTCCCAACAATAATTTCAAGGTTATCAAAATGAATATGCCGTTCAAAATTGATCTGCGAACGCCTCTTGGAGAGTTCGACTACTTTGACTTCATGGAGTAAATTACACAAAGCACCGGTTATTGCACCACAACCTCCCCCCACTTCAAGTAGGTTGGAATTTTTATTGAAAGGATACCAGTTAATTATATTTTGTCGTACAGGAGATAAATGATAGAGTATAGGCCAGCGATTGTCATTAACCAGAACTTCAGCTATATTTTTTCTGCTTCGTACTATTTCTAAAATCTCATTTTCAACATCACCATCACTATAACAATCTTCCCCTTTATAAAAATTGAGATTTAATTTTAAACTCATAGTGCTCCTTAGTGCCTGAAATCCCTGTTATTCATTGATAATACAAACATTACTCCAAAAAAAGAAAATGTTAACAGTACTTGAGAATACCATATACTCCAACTAAATGATGTTATTATTTCAAATGCTATAATCATTCCAAAAAGAGCTGGTTGTTTCATATATCCATAGGTTTGTTCAACTAAAACTTCAAGGAATTTATGAATATAATATGCAAGAAAAATTGCACCAAAAATACCAAATTCAAGCCAGAATAATAACGAAAGATTATGTGGATGACCTCCGGGAAAGCTGTCGATATAAACTCCAGGAAGTTTACTGACATCGACAAAATCTTTTACCTGCATATGAAGAGTGCTGCCAAAACCATAACCAAACAACCAATGCTCTTTAATAAGAGCTGCTGAAGTATGATAGAACGCATTCCTTGAGACGAGCCTATGGTGATAAGGAGCAAGATCAATCAATGAAAAAAGAATGGGTGAGAAAATTATGTAAAATGTCAAAATCCATATAAAGATTAAGAGAGAATTTTTTGAAAATCTAAATATCGCTAGTAGCAGGTAGACGGCTGTAGCGACAAGAAATGCAAGTCGTGCCAAAAGTGAATAGGAATAGAATATAGCAAAAAATGAAATAATCCAAATTAGAAGGATAACAACAATATCATTCTTATTCCTGAAATTGTAAAATGATAAAGTACCCAAGCTGAGTAAAAGATACCAAAATATATAATTTTTTTGTGTCCAATCAGTTCTTTCCATTAAGAATGAAAATAAATAAACATTATCAATGGAAATAACATTTGTGTTTAAGCATATTATCAAACATGCCATTAACAGTATTAACAGTGTCAGAAATAATTTAAAAAAGGTGAAGTTATAATTTTTTATTTTATGAAAACCTATCGGAATAAAACAGGCACATATAATCACTAAGGCTTTTCGGTTTAAGTAATTTATATCTGCCAGTTGAGTCGACATAACTACACTCAAATAGCTCATCAATAAATATACCATCAAAAAGATTATCATTCCCTTACAGTAATTTCCTCTTGAGGAAAACCCATTGATCATACTGACTGTAAAACTCATAATTACAAAAGTATAGAGGAGATTATTACCCATCTCCGGAGAGGAAAAAAGAACGACATAAATAGAATATAACAATAGAATTGCAGCAAGAAAAATATTTTCATATGAATACTTACGTACACAAGTCAAAAGTATCCTGATGCCGGAAAACAGTAATAGAGTAAGTATACTTATATATACAACTGACAACAAACTAAAACGATTAAAGCTAATATCACTATCGACTTCTATAGATGGATCTTTGCCTAAACATTTCAATACAATGCCATCAGTATTACCACTCAATACTTTGACATTGTGCGACCATGATCTATCAACATTGCTTAAATCAATTTTCTGAACTTGGTCTCCATATTTGATAGAAAAATCTGTTATTTCCACTTTTCCTGCATCCAGGAGAGGATCTAATCTTAATGAAGATATATTCTGACCTGCAACAAGAACCTTTACTTTTTGAAATAGATTTACTGATTTCTTGTACTTTACTGTTTTTTTCTTTTTTTCATCATAAGTTCCATTAGAACTAAAATATATCTCCCCCTTATAACTACCACTGTTTTCAATAATTTTAATATTATACTCAATTAAGAAATTATTCGTGAAATGCAATACAACATAAATCGAAATAGTAAAAGCAACTATCAATTGAAAAAATACTATTGCAGATTTTGTACTGACTGAATAATTTTTAATTAATTCTTTCAACATGTATTTCACTCTTCAAATCAAAAAAACCAACCATTTGATTTGAGCCGATGATATCGAATATAATGGCATCGTAAATTCGATTATAAACCTCCAGACCATCCCCGCTAACACTTACACAGCCAATGGATAGAGAATATTTACCAGGACGTATATCAGCCTTTTGAGTAAATGTGACGGTTACCACCTGTTCACTTGTGTAAGTGCCGGTTGTAACATATTTCATAGAAGTGTTTGTGCCGGTGATCTCCAAACCCTTCGAGTCCTTCAGCGTAAATGCAAAAATAGGTTCAATGATAGTTTCGAAAAATTTTGCTCTAATAACCACTTTGAATATATTGTTATATTCAAATATTGAAGAGGGAAGATTATTTTCATCCAGGATTCCATAGTCAACTATGAGAACCTTACCGTTCCCATAAGTGTCCAGTTCCCGATTTGTTTGGAACGACTCCTTAAGGAGTTTTGTGCCCCCTGCAACTATGTTATGTCCCTGCTTATTTTCATAAAAATTACCTGAAAGTACCTTCTTAAATGCGTCAACTGCATGTTTCGACGTATCGTCAAAAACTGCTCTTCCTTCATCAATGACAATACCCCGATTGCAATACCTGATCACAGTATCCAGAGCATGGGTAACAAAAAGAATAGTTTTTCCCTGTTTTTGAAATTGCTGAAATTTTTTAAAACATTTCATCTGAAATGCCATATCCCCAACACTGAGAGCTTCATCAATTATCAAAATATCCGGATCTACATTAATAGACAGTGAGAATGCTAACCTTGCAAACATTCCAGAACTATACATCTTTACGGGTTGATTAATAAACTCGCCTATATCTGCAAATTGAAGGATTGCATCAATTTTTTCATCCATCTCCTCTTTGAGAAAACCCATAAGGGTGCCATTGAGATAAATATTCTCAAGACCGGTCATCTCCGGATTAAAGCCCGCACCCAGTTCAAGTAGCGAAGCAATTTTCCCGCTCACCTCAAGCTTTCCAGAAGTTGGTGTTAACACACCAGTGATCATCTTGAGAAGTGTGGACTTTCCTGCTCCATTTTTTCCAATAATAGCAACTGACTCACCTGTCTGAATATCAAAACTGACATCGTTTATTGCATAAAAATCATGATGATAATTTTTATTAAAAGGATTTAAGACTTCTTTAATCCTATCCTGTGGATTTTCATAGAGATGGTATATCTTATTAATATTCGATAGGCGAACCGCCAAATCTGTAACTTCAGTTTTCAAATCCTTATTCTCACCTCTTTTGTGCATTGATTACGTTACTCCCTGATCCTTTCAAAAAATAAGGGGAGCATATATGACTTTGGTCATTCTTTATGGGTCGCCTTGCAAAATTAACATTTTCGTCCATAATCTAGACATGCGTGAAAATTTACTACAGGCATATAGTTGATATTCCAAGTATAATATTTTGAGTATAACGTAGAGGCTTGGCGAAAAAGTAATTTTGCCAAATACCTTAATGTTAAAACGGACTGATTTTACGTTGATTTATTGCATTTTGAAAACGAAATGGTATTATTTTACAAACATGTTCACAAACATAATTTTGCTTTCAGGAGAATAGTATGGAAAAAAGTGAATTTCGCAAGCCCTTAATCCAGTCCGCAGCTATCGTTACAGCCATCTTTATCCTTTTTGCTCTCATCTCTGCTTCGTCAACAGGAGGTGTCGGTGCTGGTATAATGGCACTCTTCTCAGGGATCGGCAACCTGATTCTCTTCTTTATCGGGTTAGCTATAGCTCTGCCTTTTTCGATAGCTGTCGTTATAGGAATATTCCTTGGCGCAGTAGCACTCTACTCCAAGGAAACTTCAGTTCAAATGTATTCTGATCTAAAAAAAAACTTTTCAGAAAACATAATCACGCTCAAGGATAAATGGTCCTGTTGTGAAAGAAGTTCCAACAGTGCCATTTCGGAAGGGGGAACCAAGCAGTTACAACAAGAGATGGTTCTGCTCGAAGGAGCCAATACTGCTTTTAATAAAAAAATACAGAATCTTGAGCAGGAGAACAGCAACCTTAAAAGTAACCTGGCAGTCCTGGGAAAAACAAATTCGTCTCTGAAGCAGCAATTGGGCGAGCTCGGTCAGACTGTGGACAACCTTGAGAATTCCACCCAGGTACTGCAAGACATAACTTCAAGCCTTGATAGCAGAATTGAAGCGGGGTTTCAAACGGATCTGCATAAAAACATATCTGACCTGCAGCTCAAACTGAAAGAATCTGAAGCAGCAGTTTCTGCTGTTTCAGAAAGATTAGGTGCCCTTGAGAAAGCTGGCAGGCAGTCTCCAGCTGCCGGCATTTTTTCATATATAGAAAGCCAGGATGACCAGAATATTTTCGCAGCAACTGCTGAAGAAGCGGTTTCTCAGGAGTTGACTTATGCGCAAATTGATGCCTATTTCACAGAACACCTCGGTCACGAACTGGATAAAATAGCAAAAGACCATCCCTCTTTGACAAAGACATACATCCGCAACTTAAAAAGAGAATAAATCTGCACCCTTACTCTTTCTATTCATAAGGATCTCAGGGATCACTCCCAGAGATCCTTTTTCTTTCTTTT
>JAFDME010000034.1 GCA_019306075.1 Deltaproteobacteria bacterium
GTCAGGAGTTAAATGAACTCCAATACCGGAGGGAGCCAGGAGAGAAACAGTCAAGATTTTCAGCATAGTGTCTATCAGGTCATTGATATTAACACTTTCTGCCTGAGAAGTTACATCTCCCGCCGTGGCAAAGACCTTAAACTGATCAATAATTGCAGATATACGATTAATCTCCTCATCAAGTATCTGTAATTCCTCTTGGATATCAGTTTTGTCAGAGAGTTTAACTTCCAATATTTTCAAATAATTGCTTATTATGCCAAGAGGGTTGTTCACTTCATGCACAACCTGCCTGACAGCGAGAGATGCCGTTGCCATACGTTCTGACTGAAGCTTCCCCGCCTCCTTTCTGCCAACATCCTCAAGATGTAATGATATTGCCGTCTGCCCCGCTATCAACTGCAGCTGCTTATGTTGAAAAGCTGCATCCCTCCTCTTTTCCTCAGAGAGACTGAAAACAATCAAACCGATCTTTTCCCGCTTCACACACATCGGCAAATAGACCATTGTTTTGCTGTTCACAACATTGAAAAGTTGTACGTCAGCGAGGTTGTGCAACGGTTCCCCGTCACGGGAGAGGGTAAGAATCGTATTCTCGACTAATGACTCAGAAGCCAGGCTTCTGCTGTTACCGACAGAAAGAACAAGATCCTGCACCAGCTCTCTATGTCGGTTTCCATCAGAAGAACATCCGGTAAGTGTTTTCGCTTCCGCATCGTACAACAGAAAGAAAATCGTCCTCGACGCAAAGAGAATGCGTATAATTTCTTCGGTGGCTGTCAGGATACCATTGTGATCTTCCATCCTGACGAGGCTCTTAAGAAAACCAACCAGGAGAGAATCGTGCTCCACCTTCCTGGCAAGTTCCTGATCTTTCTCGGGAAACAATCCGCTGCCTCTGTCACCATTCAGGTCATCACCCGGTAAATGGTGTCGTTTACCATTCCTGCTTCTCTGAGCGGAGGATCCGGGTGTCTGTATGTTAACCTCCAGATCCCGGGCTATGGCAACGACTTCCTCTTTTGCCCCCCCAATTATCTCCTCCATCCCTGTTTCGTCAATCCCAAGCAGCTCCCGGCCCATGGAGTAACTCTCTTCCGGCTCACCCTCCTCTAATAATTCTGAAATCCGGTTTGCCAGGAAAGTGATCTTAACAAGCGGGAACCCCTCCTGAACATGTTCCACAGAGTCATGATGATAGAGTGCAGCATCAGCCATGAGTGAACCGATATTCCACTGTTTAAGCAGCATGGCACCCGCTTCACAATGGGTAATACCGATCAGCCGATCCTCCGCAGCACAGAGATCGGCACCCTCAGTCAGCTCTTCCTGCAGAACCATAAATTCCTTCGGGTACATGACAAACAGAACAAGCTTTCCGATATTGTGGAGAAGACCGGATAAATACGCCTCTTCCACGTTGGTATAATTGACTGCTCCGGCGATCCTTTTCCCGAGAGTTGCACAGAGAAGAGAGTGATACCAGAAACGGCCTATCTGAAAAGAGTCACTCTTCCTGTTTCTAATACCCTTGAAGACCTGCTGAACAGAGGCCGTTATTGCAAGATTTTTTATGGTCGCTGCACCGAGATAGATGACAGCCTGTTCCAGGTTTGAAAAACTTCTGTGCAAACCAAAGTAGGATGAGTTTACAAGACGCAGCACTTTGGAGCTGAGAGATGTATCTTTTGCGATAAGCGGAGCAACCTCACCGATGGGAATATCTTCATTATCGCAGACATCGATCAGTTTGATAAGTATATGGGGAAGCGACGGGAGAGGCAATGATCCCTGAACATGTGAATTTATGTGCTCTTTACTCTTCATTCAGAGAGCTCCTTCATCGGTCTGACAAAAAAATTTAGCTGTCTGGGATGATTTCACAATCAGTGCTGTTTGTCAAGTTTTATCAGGGGTTGCAGGCTTTTCCGAAGGAAAACTTAACAAATGAAAAAAGGTTTGGAGTTGAACCTGTGAATATGCTATTCTTCGGTGATTTTGCAGATCTCGAAATTGTTGCAGAAAATCTATTCAACTCATAGCAGGTTGTGATCAAATCGTGACCAAAACAATTGTCATAACAAGCGGTAAGGGTGGTGTCGGTAAAACGAATATCAGTGTCAACATGGCCCTGGAAATTTCCCGGCGCGACTTTCTTACCTGCCTTTTCGACGCGGATCTGGGTCTTGCCAATGTAGACATCCTTCTGGGCCTCAGACCGGAGAAAACCCTCGATGACGTAATTTTCGGGGAGAGTAAACTGGACGAGATCATCCTCCATCCTGAAATCGGCATTGAAATTATTCCCGGCAGTTCCGGTATTGAAAAGATGGCAAACCTGGGAGAAGATAAAATTTCCGATCTCATCTCCTCCTTTTCCCAGCTGCCGGAGTATGATTACTTCCTCATTGACACATCTTCGGGGATCTCCAGAGACGTCATCGCCTTCTGCCTTGCGAGCAGTGAAACCATCCTCATCATCACATCAGAGGCCACGTCCCTTACCGATGCCTATGCACTCCTGAAAGTGATGTCCGCAAACAGCTACACGGGAACGGTCAAAATCCTGGTCAATAAATGTCCGACTGTTCCGGTATCAAGAAGGACCTACCTGCGATTCAAATCGGTTGTGGATAAGCACCTTGATATCGAAATTGCCCCGGCCGGCATCGTCCTCCACGACCCCAATATTGAAACAGCCGTCCGGCAACAAGTGCCGGTACTGACACTCTTTCCAAACTCCATCGGTTCACAATGTATCCGGGCAATGGTGTCAATCCTTCTGGAAAACAGTGACACCGGGGAGAAGCAGACTGATTTTTCAGATTTCTGGCAGCGCTACTTCGACTTCAGCCAGTCAGACCTCCTGATCCCGGAAGAACCCCCGGATGAGGGCAACCAGGTGAATCTACAGACCGCCGGGGGAAATGCAGACCACAGCCTCCCCCCCCCCGAGAATCAGGAACCGGAACCGTTTTCACACCTTGAAGAACCCCCCGTTGCTGAAAGTGGCCACAAATCCATTATCCCCTTCTCAAACAATAATGGCATCATTGATCCACTCAGCCTGCCGAGCCCGACGACATTGCTGGCAAAATCTCTGGAGCTTCAGGCCCGGGGTGAAGTGTCGGAAGATGAACTGCTGCAGATATACAGCAGTGACCCGGCACTGATGGCCAAGGCCATACAGATGTTCTGCACCCCCGGGGCAGTCGATTCAAACCGGGTAGTACGAATGCGTCAGATTACAGAAAAACTCGGTATCGAAGCCCTTTCCAACCTGATAATCACCACATCCATGCAGCAGGCACTTATTGAACAGGCAGACACTGACACCGGTTTTGTCAATACTTTCTGGTATCACAGCTATAAGAGCGCAGTGCTCGCCAAGCTGCTCGCCGAAGCTATGGATTATCCCTATCCTGAAGAGGCTTTTCTGGCGGGACTTATCCATGATATCGGCAGGATCGCCCTGCAGGCCAGCTACCCTCAGGTATACACACAGTTTCCCCACACCTTCCGAAACGAAGAATCACTCCCCGAAACTGAAACCGGCGTCTTTGGTAAAAGCCATGCTGAGATAGGTGCCGAGACACTGAGAGCCTGGCACCTGAACAGTTTTATTGCCGATGCAGCACAGTATCATAACGAACCAGCATCAAGAATCGAAACCGGTTTTGATCTGATCAAAATTATTTTTATTGCCTGTCATACAGCAGAATCATTGCAGGAGGATACAGCCGGAATGACGGATCTGGTTGAACCCCTTATCGGCCTCACTGCAGCCCAGCTGCAGACATGCAACGAAGCTGCCGAAAAAAAGGTGTCAGAAGTTGCCGATCACTTCAATATAACAATGCCGCAGGTACTGGAAGAAGATCGACAGGAGGAGGTGCAGGCCAGTTTCAGGCGCCAGGCAGTCGATTATTCGATACTGCTCGGTATACTGCCCGACCATATCCTGGCACAGGAACTTCCCCAGATTGTCTGTCAGATCCACCAGGGGCTGGATATCCTTTTTGAAATCAAGTCTGCCATCTGTTTTCTGCCGGACAGCCGCCAAACCACCCTGCAGGCTATAGGTTATCCCGACTGTTTTGGCTGGGAGATACTTCCTGAGATATCCGTTTCCCTGCAATCGGGGAAAAGCATCATCGCCGAAGCCTTCACCACAGGTAAATCAAAAAACTCTCTTGAAAACGAGTCTGACAACAGACTGTCTCTGGCAGATGAGCAGATCACCCGACTCCTTGACGCCCATGGACTGGTCTCTGTTCCCATGGTCAATCGTGACATAAGCCGGGGCGTTATCGTTTTCGGCATTGAAAAAAATGAAGGTGAAACTTTTCACAGACAGATGAACCGGTTGAAACAATTTGCTGCTCGATCCGCAAAAAATATTCCAGCTCCAGAGCAGGGTGTCAAGCAGGAACAGCCATCTCCCGTTTAACCCTCCCTTCTCTCCCTCCCGGAAGAGTTACGTTGATGTTACAGTTTTACAGGAATAACAGAGCAACACTCCACGTTCTTGCGGGAGCAGTGATGATCAGTTTCTCCGCGGTCTGGGTGAAAATGAGCGATGTTCCTCCTGCAACATCAGGACTCTACAGGGTCTTTTTTGGTTTTCTCATTCTTTTCATAGCGACATTTCTGAAAAAGGAGATGCGTACAGTTAAACGCAGAGAGGCCATTCTCATCACAGTGTGCAGCTTTTTCTTCGCCCTTGACCTGTTTTTCTGGCATAAAAGCATACTGTTCATCGGTCCGGGCCTTGCCACAGTGCTCAGTAACTTTCAGGTTTTTATCCTGGCTGCTGTCGGGATTCTTTTTTTCAGTGAACAGATTCGCCCCAGGTTTCTCTTCTCAATACCAGTTGCCTTTTCAGGCCTGTTTCTTATTGTCGGGATAGACTGGTCCGGTTTAGAGCAAAATTACAGGACCGGCATCTACCTTGGTCTGTTAACAGCAGCATGCTACTCCGGTTTTCTGCTCAGCCTGCAAAAAATACAGCGAGACGAACGCCGGTCATCACTTTTTTTCACCCTGATGCTCATATCCTTCATCACTGCCATTTTCCTTGCGCTGGGAATGGCAGTGTATGATGATCCTTTTACGATCCCTGATCTGCATAATCTCTACACCCTTCTCGCTCTTGCCCTCTTCAGCCAGGTTCTGGGCTGGATACTCATTGCCAACAGCATGCCGAAGATCAGGACATCTCTTACCGGTTTCATCCTCCTGCTTCAGCCGGCACTCTCCTTTGTATGGGACGTGCTCTTCTTTTCCCGCCCTACAGACCTGACAAACTGGCTGGGGGTAGCTATTACCCTTACAGCCATTTACATGGGGGTGACAGGAAAGTTGAAAAAACTCTGACCATGATAGGTCATTGCTTTCTCCGGCCAAAAGATTATTATTTACCATTCGAACATGTCTGCGTACCATCAACATATCTGCGTATAACCAGGATGACTCTGATAGACAAATTAAAGGAATTAAAGAACAGACGGTCACCTGACAAACCCGAATAAATCGGAATTTTAAAATGCTTGGATAGCACTTTAGATTTTCTTGTTTTTTATTACAGCTTTTACGAGGTAAGGCACCAAACAACCTTTTCCAGTTTCTCGGAGTCGGAGTTTATGCCCTGGTTTTTAAGGGTGCTTACCTGTTTTTTCTTACAGAAGTTCTGGAGTAAGGCACTAAACAAATCATATAAAGAGACACAGATGAAAATTGCAAATTATAAAGACAGCCCGATCCATAAGTTTGACAATGAAACCGTAAAAGGTGTAACCGGCAGAGTCGTCATCGGCAAAGAGGACAAGGCTGACAATTTCTGTATGCGTGTTTTTACCCTGGAACCGGGAGGCTTTACCCCGAGACACGCCCACGAATGGGAGCACGAAATCTTTGTTCACTCAGGCAGGGGACAGGTTTATCAAAACGGGGAATGGCGGGATGTGCAGAGCGGTACCGTCGTCTTTATTCCCGGAAATGAAGAACATCAGTTCATGAATGGAGGGGGGGACGATTTCGTCTTTGTCTGCCTTATTCCATCCGGTGTTGCTGAGATTTAATAACGCCTGTCGCCCTCCATTAATTGCCGCTGAACCTCAGTGGTAATCAAAAACAATTATGAAAACCAGCAATTATCGTGAAATTCCTTACAATTTCACATCTGCAGATGACCAGTTGATCATTAAACTGCTTTTCGGCTCTGATGTCTGGGAGAACCTCGAGGAGCTACGAAGCCAGAGGATTACCGGTCGTTCATCCAGACTGATCATGCGCTTTATGGGTGACCTCTTTATACTTCACCGTAACCCTTTTCTCTACCAGGAGCTCATTGACTCCCGCAGCCGCAGGCAGCATTTCTTCAAAACCGCCCTGGAAGACCTGACTATCATTGAGAAAGCGGCAAAAGTTGTACGGGTAGGATCGGAGCGGAGCCGCAAAGTCCTCCACCTGGTAGACCTCTGCCGTCTCCGACTGGATTCAGTCAAAAAAGATGTATCCAGCGCATCTGCTAAACGCACCCGGATAGAAAAAAAACTCAGCCCCATTATCGGCCGGGAAAACATCTGGTTCGACCCTTTTACCTTTATCAGTCACGCCACAGATGCAACCGACTGGCGATTATTTCTTCCTGTCGCTGTAGTCAGACCATCACGAGAAAATCAGGTCCCGCCTTTGATGGCGGCGATCGCTGAGCTTGGTATGAAGATCATTCCCAGGGGTGGAGGGACGGGGCTGACAGGCGGCAGTGTTCCGGTCACCGCCGACAGCATTATAATTAACAGTGAAAAACTGACCAGGATTCATCAGATCAGACAAATCGATTTTCCTCACCTGGATCCCCCTACGCCAGTGCCGGTGCTGAAGGTTGAGGCGGGAGTTGTCACCTCCGATGCCATAGCTTTCGCCGGCAAACATAATCTTGTATTTGCCACAGACCCCACCAGCGCATGGGCCTCTACCATCGGCGGCAATATCGCCGAAAATGCAGGCGGAAAAACCGCAGTCCTCTGGGGAACGGCAATTGATAATATCCTATCCTACAACATCGCCATGCCCGGAACCGGCCTGTTAACCGTCCAGCGGATCGGGCATCCCATGCGAAAAATCCTTCCGGATGACACTCTTCATTTCCAGGTATTGAACAGCGACGATACAGTTTTAAAAGAAATAAAACTTACGGGCGGTGATATCAGAAAAAAAGGATTGTGGAAGGATATCACCAATAAAGCTCTCAAGGGACTGCCGGGCTTTCAGAAGGAGGGAACCGACGGCATAATCACCTCGGGTGAATTTGTTCTCCATGAAGCCTACAGGAAAAAAATCACCTTCTGCCTCGAATTCTTCGGCAATGATATGGATGAGGCAAGTCGTGTCATCGTCAAGATCTCCGATGAGTTCGCGAATAGAGGGGAAGAAGCTCTCATGGCCCTGGAGCATTTTGATGAAGAGTATATCAGGGCGATCAAATATAAATTCAAAGCTGCAAGAAGCGTTAACCCCAAAGCGGTGCTTCTTATTGACCTGGTAGGCCACACTGTCGAACAGGTGCTGCGAGGAAAAAAACGTCTTGAAAAACTCCTTTTTCCCTATAAAAATACCGAACTGTTTACTGCACAGGATGATGACGAGGCCGCCCGTTTCTGGCGGGACCGCAAGAGGCTGGGAGCAATAGCCGCCCGTACCAATGCCTTCAAGCTCAATGAAGATATCGTTCTTCCTCTCTCCGCACTCGCTGAATTTTCACGTTTTGTTGATAAGTATAATATTGAAGAGGACAACTGTAACAAAAGAGAATTTATCCGGACAATCCTGCACTACCTGAAGACCGCCGAACCTCTTGAAGACCCGGACTGGCTCGAGGCAAAAATACCAAAGGCGGAGGAGCTGTGCGGTGAAACAGTGGAAAAAATCTCACAGAGAACAGTAGAATCTGTCCGTCACGAAGTTCACATCAAACAGCTGATGACGGACCTGTTGAAACTGTTCAGCGGCTACGAGAAAGTCAGTCTCAATATCGAGGAAATCCACAGGGAGGTTCGATCAAAACGTATTATTATTGCCACTCATATGCATGCAGGTGACGGCAATATCCATGTCAATATCCCTGTCTTTTCCAATGATCGCGGAATGATGAAACGTGCGGAGAAAACGGCCGACGATGTTATGTCCAAGGCTGTCGAACTCGGCGGTGTAGTCAGCGGCGAACATGGCATCGGAATCACCAAGATGAAGTTTCTGGAAGAAAAAAGGGTGCAGGAGCTGACCGAATACAGACAGAAGGTTGACCCTGGTTCAATTATGAATCCCGGCATGTTAAGTGATCCGGCAATAATTGACAAGGTTTTTACCCCCTCGTTTAATCTCCTGGAACTTGAAGCAAAAATCCTCCAATATGGCTCCCTGGCCAGGCTTTCATCGATGATTTCAAAATGCATTCGATGCGGCAAATGCATGCCGGTATGCTGCGTATATTTCCCAGGAAGCAACATTTTTTTTCATCCAAGAAATAAAAACATGGCCATCGCCTCTCTCATCGAGGCCCTGCTCTATGATGTACAGCGCTCCCATCTCCCCCGATTTAACCAGTTGAAAAACCTGGAAGAAATAGCTGACCACTGCACAATGTGCAGGAAATGCCTCCCTCCCTGCCCTGTCGATATTGACACCGCAGAGGTATCAATCCTTGAGCGAAACATTCTCAGTGATATCGGATATAAGCATACAGCTCCTGCAACCGCGCTTTCCCTGGCCTATCTTGAAAGCAGAAATAAATACTTTAATGTTCTCTTCAGAAAAATAATGGTGGAATGGGGAAGTAATATGCAGCGTCTGGGTGCCGGAATCATGAAGAAGACTTGCCGCACAGTCACTGGAAAAATTTGGCGGCCACTGGAGATGCTCAAGTCACCGATGATGAATCCGTCCAGAACCACACTTGCCGACATGCTGCCCCGATGTTCCGAACATGAGGCAATGATGATACACCCTAAAGGGGAATTGAAACAGACTGTTTTTTATTTCCCGGGCTGTGGCTCCGAGCGCCTCTACGCGGATATCTCCATGGCCGCCGTATATCTGCTGCTGAAGAATAATATCCGGGTCATTCTGCCGCCCCCCTTTCTCTGCTGCGGCTTTCCGGCAAAGGTAAATGCAAAAAATAAAATGTCCGAAAAAATCTCCCTAAGAGACACCATCATCCTCTCCCAGATCAGAGAAATGCTTGGTCACCTTATTTTCGATTCTTTTCTCATCAGCTGCGGAACCTGCAGGGAAGCACTACAATCAATGGGATGCAGTGAAATATTTAACTGTGAGATTGAAGATATATGCAAATTTATTCTGGATGACAGTAGCCTAAACTGCGGAAAGAAGTGCGGTGAACATATCCTCTACCACACCCCCTGCCATGACTCATTTGACGGTACCGGCCCCAACCTGCTCGGCCAGGTCTTTGCGGAGGTTAAAACGGTTCCGGACTGCTGCTCCGAAGCTGGAACCATGGCAATTTCCCGTCCTGATATCTCCCATGCCATGCTGAAACGAAAAAAGCTTTCCATAGCCATGGCCAACCCCGAAAAAACCGCCTCCATTATCGCCACCAATTGCCCTTCATGTCTGTCAGGGTTAGGTCGAAACAGGGAAATGAACGTGACCCCGCAGCATCTGACTGTTCTCCTTGCAGAGAACCTTGGAGGGAAACAGTGGCCGGAGGAATTCAAGGCACTCGTGGCCGGAGCTGCAAAGGTGACATTCTAGAGATATGTTGGCTCTTACTTGTCAATTATAGCTAATTCCATTTTACTTCATACAATACTTGGTATTTCGAAGAAGACGGTATTATCATAGGAAAGCCGACAGGTAAAGGAGATCGTTTTATAATTTTAAATGTTATAACAAAAGATGGTTGGCAAATAACGAAATTCCCTGGACGCAGGATATGTTAAAGCCAGAGCTTTTTGACTTATGTTCACGCTTTGCAGCAAAACCAGAATTTTTAATTGATAAAATTGACTATACCTGCTATTTCAGGAGCAGGCAATTGGCCAACAAGCTGTTGGCCAATTAGAAAAATCTTAGAGCACCCCCTAAGCACATGCCAACATTTCTCTTACGGGTATCGCTTTTTCAATCCTGGCCTTTCTTTTTGGTGTATGCAGGGCAGCCCAGATATCATTGCGCCTTTGCAGGTTAAGCCAAAAATCAGGTGTGTTATCAAAAGTCCTTGCCAGCATAAGGGCAGTATCAACAGTTACTGCCCTTTTCCCCGTACAAATTTCATTCACGGTTCTTCGGCTAACACTCATGGCCTTGGCAAGTTGTCCTTGAGTAATATTTAAAGGTACCAGAAATTCCTCAGTAATCATTTCTCCGACACCTACAGGCTGACGTTTTGTAATGATCATTTTTTCACCTCATTATCTGTAATCATGGTTGTCGAGATAAATTTTTTCCGCATCACCCTTACTGTCTTCCCAGGTAAAAATTAACCGCCACTGCTTATTTATTCTGATTGAATATTTTCCTTTCAACTTGCCTGATAGTTTTTCAAAATGATTGCTTGGCGGGCTGCGCAAATCCAAATCACAGGTTGCATCATCAAGCAGTTGCAATTTCCTAAATAAACTTCCGCGAATAGTAGCAGGTATCATCTTATGATTGATATCATTTTCAAAAAAATCTTTTAACCACTTATCCCGAAAGTCTCGTATCATAGTTACAGTGTAACGCCCTTGGTTACAGGTGTCAAGATTTAGTAGATTAGAACCAGTTTCATCGTAAGAATCCCGGGTCAGGAACGATCTGGTCGATATGTGAAACAGGCAGCCTGTTTTTTTGTCAGCTTCATTCTTGAATTAATTCCCCAGCCGGCTCCTTCAAGGATAGTGCTCAAATCTCTCCTTGTCAGTTTGTAATATGCGGCAATGCCGGCTGGTATGGCTATCAGGGCGGCAAGGATAAGCAGGGCATAAATGACTGTCTTGATGTGTAAACTTGCCAGGGTTTTAGTGATAAAGGCAAACGAAGAACCAATGGCAGCCACAGCAAACCCTCCTCCTGCAAGCAGTCCGGCCGAAGCTCCGTCCTTTTTTTTCTTATCCTTTGATTTCAAGTCATTATTAAATAGTTGTTCTTCAGCTTTTGAAGAAAAATCTTCCAGTCGAGAAAAGAAAGCACGGCTGATACGCACAAAAGGTTCGACCATCGCTTCTGAAATACTGATAGGGTTTTCAACAATATCGACAACTTTGGCGTGCAGTTCATTGCCGTTAATATCGTTGAATATCCCCCATTTGCTCAAGTGAATATTGCCACGATTACCGGAAGTAACCGGTACTGCAATTTCACAGTTTTTTTCACCATCAGCTCCGAAGAGTTCGCAATAAATGATAAAAATATTACTGCCCTTGCTGATTGCAATGTGATGTTTTCTGTCCTCCACTCTTATTGCCAGAGTAAAATGCCGGCCATCCATAATCAGGGTACCTTCTTCAAACAGTGCCCGCTCCTCAGGGAGATAGAGTTTGGGAAAACTGACAAAACTGTTCGCCAGGGGCAGCATATATGCCCGATAGAGCAGGAGTCGTTCAAGCTCCTTTAGATTATCAAGGATAAAGGCTGTTTTGTGGCTCTTTCCTATAAGCTCTTCCAGAACATGGCGGTAAGACGGGTTAGTCAGGTATTCCTGCACAGTCTCGGATGCCAGGATATCAACACTTACTTCCGGCATTCTGTCAGTCCACCGGGTAAACGGGCGAAAAATTTTCTGCAGCTTATGAAAGGACTGTCTATTGATGCTCTCTACCTGATCTCCAAGCAATGGCTTGATGACTTTCTCGGTCAGTTCTTTCATCTTTTCCCTGAAATAGGGATTTATTTCGCCGGATAAATTCAGTGTACCTTCACCACCCAGCAAGCTGAGCGGCGCATTCTCCAGATATTTTTCTGCTTCCTCAATGTTCATGAGATTAAGGGCCGGGTTTCCTTCCGGCATATCAAGAGCACGGGTGAGGAGTTGTGGGTTGAGTCGTTTGATATCGCAAAGAAGAAAATACTGGATGAGTTTCCTGGAAAGAGAATGGAACAGTGCGTATCCGTCGGCAGTTTTTTTACCAAGAGGCAGGGTTCTTGTGGCAGCATCTCCGTTTATTTCTCCGGCTTCAAGCTGCCAGTCAATATAGTGTCGACACTCTTTCATAAAGTCGTTTAAACAGTTTGTATCAACTCCTTCCTGGCCATTGGGATGTTGTCTCCCTCCAACAGTACGTATTATATCTTTTATGTAATCATATGTTTCACTGGTTCCTGCTGCTTCAACTAAAACAATACCAGCCTGATCAAGTCCTCCTTCGAGGACTTCTTTTTTCACAGTTCTGACCTGATTGAGTGTCACTGATTCCGGTGTGGTATTAAGCCGCGAGAGAACTTTCAGCGCTGAAGAATGGATTCTTGCTCCCAGGTCTGTTTCCGTATTAACAGCGGCAAGGGACAGGTTAAGATTGTTTTCCCGAACTCCTGAGTAATCCACGAGGTTCCTCTGAAGGAAACGAATGCCATCTTTGATTTCCTCCGCCCGAAGGCGCCCATCTCCATCACTATCCAGCAGATTCAAAAAGACAGGATCAATTCTCAAGGTTGAAAAGGGGGCAGTAGTAGCTATCCACAGCGCTTCATCCAGCTTCAGTATGGCTTGGAGATCAAAATAGTCCTTTATTTTGAAATGGAGGGTACTTCCAAAGTTTTCAAACGATGTCTGTGCAGGAGACGACAGTTGAGACTTATCTTCAAGAGCTTGTGTCTGTGTCATGATAGGATTCCAGAGCTTACTGCCGATCGTTAACAATGGCATACAATAAAAAGATAAGGCAAGTTACAAAATACATTTTCAGTACCTTACTCCGTAAAGGCTGTAAAGAAAAACAGGTAAGCGAAGACTCCGAGAAATTGAAGCGTGTATTTTGAAATTATGTGCCTATGTATAGCACCATGGTACTTATCCAGCCATACTAAAAAAAATTCCGCCTTGTCGGGTTAGTGCCTTACTCCGTTAGTGTGCAGAATCAAGGATAAACCACCTTCCATTCTTTTTTCATATCAACCACTGTCCAGCCATTGGTTTTTGCCTCAACTAATGCCTTATACAGACGACCCATGTGGAAATCCTTGTCATAAGCAAATTCACGTTCTCCGTCGGTATGATGGACAATACCCGCAAAGCGTTTGCCTTCCCCGGCCAGAGTCGTCCATTGCAGCATTTGCAGATCACCATCGGAATTGCCAAAAGCAAAGATCGGTCGGCGGCCTATATGCTGGTTGATTCCCACCGGCTTACCGGCTTTGTCATCAATAAAGTTGAGCTTCGCTTCCCGAATCAATACCGGTTTACCATCCTGCATCTCAAACTTGGTGACAATAGAGCTGCCTACAACCTGTTCAGGCGGGATTCCATAGACGCCTTCAACCCAGGGGCGCATGAATTCAATACCGCCGCCGGAAACAATAAAGGTTTTGAAATCATTTGCCCTTAAATAAGTCAGTAGTTCAAGCATGGGCTTGAAAACCAGCTCGGTGTATGGCTTTTTTAAAGTTGGGTGTTTTGCGGTCTGCAGCCAGTTTGTGACAATATCTGCAAATTCATCACTGCTCATACCGGCATGGGTTACCATTACCAGCTCAATCAACCCTTTTTCACCGGATTCGGCAAGGGTCTTCATATCCCCTTCAAGTACTGCCTGATAGGGTTGCTGTGTTTTCCATTCAGGATGAGTCGCAGCCATTGCCTTGATTCGATCAAAAACAAAAAAAGCCTGAAAGTATGCAGGTTGCGCTGAATCCATCACTTTCTGCTACGATCTGTCTTGAAAGGGCTATCTCCTCAACTTCAGTTTAAATTTTTGATGATTCTAAGTTATTAATTTTCTGGAATTATCTTTCATTTCAAAACATATTTTTTTGTTAGGTTGTTCTTGATTTTATAAAGATCAAAATCATCTTTTTATGTTGCTAGGTTTTGAGGCAACTTATTGATTAAATAAAATTGTCAGATGCCGACGTCACTGCAGAAAGGTGACTCCGGTTTTTTTCGCTCATCACGCCCAGTGTATGTCATATATACTATTTTTCATCCATACGCCATTTGTGCACAAGAATATACTCCTTGGCTAGACTACCTATTTGGACCGCCAGTTCCTGTGATAGATGCACCCGAGTAAGTTCTTCTTCGGTTTGATTCTTAGATGAGGTATACGTTGCTTCGATAACCGCAAGGTCAACATCGACCATATTCTTACGCAATGAATCACAATCGCCGGTGTCACCGCTGATCGCGACCGTTTCGTTCTTGCATCTGATGCGGTAGCCGTGGGATGGTATTCGGTCAAGGATGATACCCCCGTCAAGGGAACCTGAGTGGATTGTTTCTTCTGAAAACTTTGATTTTCCAAAAATCAATAGTCAGGAATTATGCTGCGAGATAAGTTATGTTGCGCCTTTTCTTCCCTGTTTTTTAAAATTGTAAATTTTTATCTCTTCTTCCTCCTTTTTCTTTGGATTTGCCTCTTTTTCTTCCTTTTTTTGACCGATAATAACGGGAAAGTACTCATAACGAACGAAAGGCCCGAAGCAGCCACTTCGAGCCTTTCTACAGACATCCCGTAAATACGGAAGCCCAACAAACGCCTTCATATAATCACGGCTTTCGTTTTTGTTCAAGCCGGAAGTTCCAGGCAGAAACTCCATGGTCAGTACACGTTTTGAAGAATATTCAGGAAATGTTTTTGGAAATTGAACGGTTTGATCTTTAGTGAAATTACAACTGAACTGTTCAATATTACGCCTTTCATATGTATAATCGAGTTCCCGCAAGAGGGTTCGTTTAAACTGATCTACTATGCCAATGGGATCATAGGCACGCAAACGACAGCTGTGCTTGTGAGCGAGTGCCGCCAGGCCTTCAAGTATTGAAAGATCTGACGCGGCTTTGGATTCAATCCTGGATCACCGACATGCCCAGGTTTCGTTGCTTCTGCTGTAAAGACTACTCGCAGAGATTTCATAGTTAACGGATGTCTACGTGGAGGTGTCTGGATGATGTTTTTATTTTTGCCCTGCAATCGATAAGTCGTCTCGCTTCAATACCATACTTCTCGATGAGCAGTCTCCTTACCAGACTGGCCCGCTGCTCCGCAAGGGCGAATAAGGCTACATCGTGCTCTTTCTTATCAGTACCTGTCGGACTCGTATTTTCATCTTTACCGGCACTGCCGCAAATGACAACGAGGCGTTCAGGATGCGCAGTCAGCTTCTCGGCGGCACAATCAAGTTTTTGGTACGCTTTTTTATTGAGTTTGTACGCTCCGGTCGCAAAAGGTAAGGGCGCAACGTGTCTGCGCCTGGTTTTTATTTCTCTGACAATGGATGTCAGGATCGGCGCTATTACAATTTTTGTTATCTCTGTAATGGCCTTGCTGACGGCAGAATCCATATTGATATCCAGATCGAAGGTCGGCGCACGCGGATCTCCTTTGACTGGCAGGCCAATCACCATGTGCCCATGTTCATCAGTCAGGAGATTGATCATCTGATGCAGTTTCAGCCCTTCGTAGAGTGAATCCTCGAAGGCTTTAATTTTGTCGTTATCCGTTGGAGAAACGGTAAGCAGA
>JAFDME010000276.1 GCA_019306075.1 Deltaproteobacteria bacterium
CCGCTCTGCGGTTGCCCGCCAGCCCGAGAACTGCGGCAAGTGTCATCTCGGCCCTGATCATCCTCAAAAAGAAATTTATGAGGAGTCCAAACATGGTATCGCCTATTATTCTGCTGATCGCGGCAGGGGTATGAATGGTATGAATATTCAGAAGGCGGGGACCTGGGTACTCGGCAAAGATTATTACACAGCTCCCACCTGTTCCACCTGTCATATGGGCGCCTATGAGAAATCAAATGGTTCTGTCGTGCAGAATACCCACAATGTCGGTGATCGGATTTCATGGACTCTTCGTCCTAAGGTCTCTGTTAAACTTAATCGTGTGATTTTTGATGATGGCACCGTGGCTGATATACCGGGAGAGATCCCGCCACAGGCCGGTACTGAAAAAGAGTATAAGACCTTTATTATTAAAGATGGTGCATGGAAGAAAATAACAGCGACCAAAGAGATTGCAGAAGTGGTATCGTGGGAAGAACGCCGTGGCAATATGAAAGGTGTCTGTAAGAATTGTCATGGTATGCAGCAGGTCAACAGCTTTTATAAGCAGTTTGATGCTCTGGTTAGGACCTATAATGAGAAATTTGCCAAGCCGACAAAGATGCTCTACGGCATGGCGAAAAAAGATGGTCTTATTGAAGGGTCAACCTTTCACACAGATCTTGGCTGGATCTGGTGGGAAATCTGGCATCATGAAGGGCGTCGGGCGCGGCATGGCGCAGCGATGCAGGGACCGGATTACACTCATTGGCACGGTCTGTATGATGTTGCAGAGAAGTTCTATTTTAAGTTTATTCCGGAACTTATACATCTTGCAGCAAAACATGATATGACTGAGAAATATCAGAAGGAAATTGACGCGATTCTCGCACGGCCTGAACATAAGTGGTATAAAGATGGCTTTGAGTCAGGTGTTATGAAAGCTATTCAGGATGAGCAGAAAGAGCGTTATACTCAGTAATTTGTAGATTCTTATAGCTTTATTATCAGATACCGTCCCGACTCTTCTGTCGGGGCGGTTCTTTTTTTAAGGGGAACCCATGCGAAGGTTTGTCACACTGTCATCATTTCTATCTGTTCTTTTGCTTTTTTCGATTACCGCACTACAGGCAATGCCTGGAAGTGAAAATTTTGCAGCCCTGGAGAAAAAAGTTGCCTTATTGCGGCTTGGTTTGGGGGATTATTTCATAGCCTATAAACTGAGTGCGGAGCAGAAAGAAAAAGCCGAAAAACATCTTCTTGAAAAATCATATCCCGGAACGTACACCTTTGTCGATAATGGAGTTCATGTCCTGGCTGCACAGAAAGATGATACAATTATCGCTGTCTATCTGAAAAATGAAGAGGCTGATGCAAAACAGCTGAAACAGATGGTGGCTGATCTTATGATGCAGTTTGGTGATCCGACAAGTGAAGCCCACGATCAGATTATTTACTGGGCTTATAATGAAAAGGGCAGGATTTCTGCAGATAATTTCAATAACGAGAAAAAGAAAGAAGAGATGAGGATTATTGCGACGGTGAAGTTTAAATCAAAATTGACATTATCTGAAGCACTGGGAGAAGCAGCGGAAAAGAACTCCATTTATTGTATAATATCTTCTCCCCGTCTTCTGGAAAGATTTTATAATCACCAGTAACCGGCTCATCCTGCGGCACCATTTTGATTATTCCCGATCCTGAAAGCTTTTTGCAACTCGCCCGCGCTGAGATGCCTTTTGGTAAATACAAAGGGTATCTGTTGATAGATCTTCCTGAGCCATATGTTGTCTGGTTTGCAGGTCGGGGGTTCCCTGAAGGCAAGCTGGGGGAGATGCTGAGGGCTGTATATGAGATTAAAGTCAACGGTCTGGAATATCTTTTTGATCCTTATAGGGAATAAGTGTAACAGAGGGATACTGGTAAACGTCCACGCTCGTGCCTCGCTGCGGGATTGTTTACCAGTATCCCTCTGTTACACTCCCCCGAATTATTTTTATCCCAAATCGTACAGGGATTTCATATAAAACAATGGAGCCGAGGTGAAGGGGTAATCAAGTATTCTTTATCAGTTCAGTTTGGCAATCAGCAGGGTGGTATCATCAGTGAGCGGTCTGGTGCCCCGAAAAAGAGTAATTGCATCTGTAACAGCTTCAATAATCTGTTTTGAACCGAGGTGGCTGTTTTCCTTCAGGAGTATTTTTACTCTTTCTTTTCCAAAATTTTCACCATTCTCATTTTCGCAGTCCCATACGCCATCACTGGCGATAAGTATAATCTGCTGTTTCTCACTGATCGGAAGATTATTGCTTGCAAACTTCCAGGAGGGATCAACGCCGAGTGGTACACCTTTTCCTTTCATTTCGGAAAAAGAGTGGTTGGCCGGGGAATAAATAATAGCAGGCTCATGACCACATCTTACCCATTGCAGGCAACCATTCTTTGTATCGATGACGAGATAAAAGAGAGTAATAAAATTTCCTGATTTGACAGTATCGCGGCAGAGGAGCCTGTTTACATCATTCATCATCGCCGCACTGTCTCCCGGCATGGAAATCCGGCACTGAACCAGGGCACGGACAGTCGCCATGAGCAGTGCGGCGCCAAGGCCGTGTCCTACGACATCGCCCGCAACAATGTTTACAATGTTTGTCCGGTCGGGGTGGGGAAGGATATCAAAGTAATCACCACCTGTTTCATCACAGTAGAGAGTTATGCCGCTGATATCAGCTCCCATCACTTTATAGCTGGTCTGGGGCAGGAGGTTTTGCTGTACCTCCCTGGCGATATTTATTGCCTGCTGCAGTCGCAGTCTTTCCTGCAGCTGTTTACTCATGGTGTTGAAGCTATTAGTCAGCTCTCCTACTTCATCATGGCTGGTAACTCGAAGCTCTGTGCCGAAATTACCCATGGCCAGTTCGTCTGCAGCTTTTGAAAGCCTGCTGATGGCTCTGGTGATTCTGCTGGTGGTTACCTGTATAACCAGTAGAGCCAGCAGAATTCCGACCCCACTGATAAGCAGATAATAGGTTCTGAATTGCATGATCGGTTGAAGTACCTTGTCACCCGGAGCAATTATTACCATAGTCCATGGGGCCTCTTTCAGGTGATAGTAACCACTGATCTCGTCCGGGGGCATTCCCGGTCCAAAAATTGTTCCTGACCAGTTTTCGCGTAAGGCTTTCATGGTCGCCTGTTCCAGAGAATCAGTTTCTCCAAAGTGTCTGTTTTCTGCGGTTTCATCGCGAAACGTGATAATGTTGTTTCTGCTCAGGATATTACCGTCAAGGTCTACCAGAAAAGCCTTGTTGCTTTTCCACCAGGGAGTGTCGAGTATTTCGCGCATGAGATCGGAAAATGATAAAATTGCCTCAATGTAGCCAAGCTTAACGTTTGCTTCACTCCAGAATTCGGTGACCAGAGATACAGTTTCATTTTTGAGTTCGCTGTTGTAGATGGGAGTAGTGACATCCAGATGTTTCATATGGGAATAGTCCATATGAGGCATGGAACCTGATTTTTTTGAAGAGATATTTCTCAGCTGTTTCCCATTCCATTCAAGGTTTACCTGGACTACTCCTTCCATTTCGCGCAGCTGTTCAATGATGAACTGGCCAATATCGCGATCAACTTTGATCCCCTTTTCTTCCCGAAAAAGATTAAGTGCTTTTTTCGGAAAAAGTAGTCGCATATCAAGGTGCTGGGATGCCAGCTGCAGTTTGGCTCCCGCTGTTTCCTCCCATTGACGGAGGAGAGTTTCACGCATTAACAGAAAACTTACCAGGCCCATAAACATCAGGATCAACAGTGTGGGCAGGAGGATAAAGAGAGTTGCCCGTTGCCGTAGAGTTGTCGGAATGAAGATTGAGGGGAGTTTCACCGGTTTCATTTGTAAATATATGAAAGAAGAGTGTTGCGTATTTAATAATTCACTATAATATGATGGCGTTTCAGAAAGTTCAATCTTCATCAACAATGTCAGAAAGTAATTTTCTGCAACGCTATCAGATATGACAGGAAAAAACTTCTGTTAAACGAACAGCTGTCGAGGGTAACAATGTCAGACAACCGAGTTGCAGAAGGTAAGGATACGGAATTTCAGACGGGCAAAGTAGTTCTGGTCTCCATCTGTCATTTTA
>JAFDME010000035.1 GCA_019306075.1 Deltaproteobacteria bacterium
GGATTACAAACACCGGATAAGAGCAGAATTACCAAAAATCTACAGCCAGGATCTGCTCAACAATCTGTTTCGCCACCCTTATACAAAGATCGGTGCCATGCAGAATGATTTACAAGTTTCAAGAATTACGGCCACCAAATACCTTGAACAGCTTACTGAACACGGTTTTCTGACCAAGGCGAAAATCGGTCGCTACAACTATTACATCAACAAACCTCTGATGAAGATCTTTATGGATATTCCGGATATGTGAAAATAAAGGCAATAGGCATGAGGTGAAAAAGCTAAAGCCGCCCCGAAGGACGGCCTTGTTTCTCCTTCCACACATGGTAGATGAGATAACAAAAACATCAGCCTTTTTTGACAATTTGTCAAGGCAGTTATTTTATAAACTTAACTCATTGCAGTTCGTAAACGAAATACGCTCGTCCTGGTACACAGACGCCAGTTGCTTGACCAGTGGCATGAAAAACTCGCCATGTTTTTATCCATCCCACAAGAGCAAATAGGAATAATTAGTGGAGGGAAAAGAAAACCGACGAACATTGTCGATATCGATATGCAAAGCCTACATCATAATAAGATCGTCAATGATATCGTTGCAGAGTATGGTCACATCATAATAGATGAGTGCCACCATCTGGCACCTTTTACTTTTGAACAACTCATGAAAAAAGTACAAGTCTGCTATGTTCTTGGCCTGACAGCAACTCTCACTCGTAAAGATGGGCATCATCCCATAGTCATGATGCAAACCGGTGCTGTTATATTTCAGGTGGAGGCAGATGAGGCTGCTTTTGCCAGATCTTTTGATTATTTTGTATATCCACAAGCAACAAGCACAAAAGCATCTGCAAATGTTGAAACGCCAGGTATTCAAGAAATTTACAAACTATTAGTGGAAGATGATAAACGAAATACACAGATTGCAAACGATGTGATTCAGGCTGTTCGCGATGGGAGATCCCCGTTACTCCTTACTGAACGAACAGCCCATCTTCAACAGATGTTCAACCTCCTGAAAACCCTCTTTCAGAGAAATATGACCATTAGACGGTGAGATAAAACTGTACCGGCAATCTTGCGATTGCGTATTATGATTGCATTTCGTTCAAAATGTCGATTACTGGAAGTGTTGAATTCATTATAAGACATACGACTCATTGATTAACACGGAGGAAAAGATGACAGAATTAGAAAAAGTGCACAATGAATGAACAAAAATTAATAGATAAATTACGTTTAATAGAACGATTAGCCTCCGGAGCAACCACAAAGGGGGAGGAAGTTGCTGCAGAACTTGCTAAAGAAAGGATTCTTGAACGGCTACGTCGCTTTGAAAAAGAGGATCCTCCTGTTGAATATCAATTTACCATGACAGACATGTGGTCACGAAAAGTTTTTGTGGCTTTACTCCGCCGATACGGGATCAAACCGTACCGTTACCACCGACAAAGGCACACCACAGTGATGGCGAAGCTATCAAAAACATTTGTCGATGAAACTCTATGGCCCGAATTTCAGGATATCTCTTCAACATTATCTGACTACCTTTCAGAAGTTACAGATAGGATGATTTTACAGGTTTTAGACCAGGAGAGCAATGAGGTTGATGTTGTAGAGAAACAAAAAATGATTTCTTCTTAGATGTATTCAAAAAGGACAAAACAGAAAAACAATATCAAGAAACACTCCATTACCTTTGACAAGGCGAGTACTGTTTTTCCAGACACACTTTCATTAACTATCGACGATCCGCTTCATTTATTTCAGACGGAAAGTTGTCTATAATTGTGGCCAATTCAGAATTTCACAAAGGCGGTAAAGCGGCAACAATGGTTTCTACCTTAACACACAGGATCGCCTTCTTTTTCTGTATCTGCAGAGGTCAATCTTCCAGATTAACGAATTAACAGTATAAAATGGAAAAACAATCAGAGCAGCTTTTCCAGGAATATAAAAAACGCGGCATCGCCGATCAGCTTATTCTTCAGTTCCTGGCTGTTCAGGTAGATTATTGCAGGCAGACGAAGTTGGCACTCTGTCTGGCCGAAATAAAACTCAAGGGTTTACCCAGGATAAGGATAACTGCAGCCAAACTGGGACAACATATTCAGCCAATGGTTGAAAAAGGTCTGATTATCAAAGATACCAATGGCCTGTGTTGCCAGGATTCCCTGCGTTCCCATATCGTACTTGACTGTTTACAGAACAAACGATTCAGCATGCTCGCCAGGGTTTTGCAAAAGATTCTGCCCGTAGAAACAAGAGACTACGGATACATGGAGGAGTACCAAAACCCCGTCCAGGTACTACGGGAGTTGCAAATATCCTGTTACAGCGGACAGAAAGTAAGTGATTTTTACAAAATCATCACGAATGGCGGCATTGTGTTTTCCTTTAGTCCTGGTGAACCTGATCCGTTTCAACGTATTTTCCCGGCCGATATTGCCGGTGATCTTATTGCTTTTATGTCTGTCTCCACCAGCATGTTTATGCTCCAGAATATTCTTAACTGGGCGTTGGATGATTTAAAACCTCTCGATACCATCTATTACGAGCTGTTTCTTGAGCAACATCGTGTTCGTCAGGTGAAAAGTGACGATTATTCTCTCCTGCTGCTAATGATGCTTTTGCGTGGGGACTGTCATCAGGCTGCTTATTTCATAGAAGAGCGTAACTGGATATTGGAAGAGGACAGGCTGGCTCATGCCGGCTGGCTGGCCTTTATCAGAGGCCGGAGTGAGAAGGCGGTTGCCGCATTTTCCCGGGCCCTTGCACTCCGTAAAAAAAGAATGCACAAGCGGAAATCATATCTGCCGGGATACCTGGGGATAATTCATATTCTGGCATTAATACAGAGCAAAGACCCTGAATTAATGCAGCAAGCCCATGACCTGATTCTTTTTATGAAGCGGAAAGACCAACCCATTTCTGAACTGCTTGTGGCATGGCAGGTGGTTCTGGAGCAACAGCTTGGAATGGTATCTCATGAGAATTGTTCCGGTTTAAATATCAGCACTATTTTAAGAGACGAGAGACCCCACGATGCGCTTCTTCACATCCTGCCCATGATCTGGCTGCATCCAGATAAGGTTAAAACACAGCGTAAATCGCTGGAGAGGATAAGAGATAAAAGCCGCGATAATAATTACCTGTGGATATCAACTCTTGCTGCTGAAATCTTATCTTTTGTTGCTGTCCAGGCCAAAGAGAACAGCAACTACTGCAAAAATATTTACAAAACAACGGGTACAGTTGCCTTAACGGGGATAGTGCGGCCCAAGCCTCAATGGGAAGCGGGACTCGAAACACTTATTAATCTGGCTGGACAGGCGGGCAGCGGAAATAGGAAAACAGATGGTGAACAGCGTTTAATATGGCTGTTTTCTTATAACGAAAAGTATAACTCACTCTTCCTGGAACCGCGCTTACAAAAACTTGGTAAAAGTGGCAAGTGGACGAAAGGCCGGTCCATAGCACTTAAAACTCTGGCTGCTAAAGCCGTGGGAATGAAAGGTTTGACGGATCAGGATCTGCGTATCTGCTCAACCATTAAGCAGGAAGTTGAAAGGGGCGGCTGGGGGTATAGCCGGCAAACGGTTTACCATTTTGATGAAAATCTTGTTTTGCCGCAGTTAGTTGACCATCCACTGCTCTTGTCACCGGAAAGCATGCTGCAGGTAGAGCTCATCCGGGCAGAGCCGGAGATGCGTATTCAAAAAATCAGAGGGAAGATCAAAATTTTTCTTGAACCGCAGCCGGGAAATGATCAGTCTTTTGCTGTTGTTCAGGAAAGCAGCAGCCGCTATCTTCTCTACCATTTCAATAAAAATCACCAGCAATTGTCCCAGACACTTGGCACAGGCATGGATGTGCCTGCACAGGGTGAAGAGCTTGCCCGGCGGACGGCTGATGCACTTTCTACCATGATTACTGTTCAGTCGGATATTGGTGGCGGTACAGAAGCTGAAGAAGTGAAGGCGGATGCCACTCCCCGTATACAACTGTTGCCTGCCGGTAAGGGACTGCGATTGGAAATATTGATCAGACCTTTGTCTGATGCCGGTCCCGGTTTTCAGCCCGGTCAGGGTGCAAGGTCTGTTCTTGCTGAAATTGATGGTAAAAAATTACGCGCTGTTCGTGATCTGAAGGCCGAACAGCGAGCTGTCCGACAGCTGGTGGAAAATAGCCCGACCATGAGCCGTTTTGAAGATGGTACCGGCCAGTGGATACTCACTGAACCTGCTGATTGCCTGGAATTTCTGTATGAATTGGGGCTGGCCGCTGACGTAATTCTTGAGTGGCCCAAGGGGCAAAGTTATCAGCTTCGTCCCGAAGCGGGATTTGACAAACTCTCTCTACAGATAAAAAAAGATACCGACTGGTTCAGGGCTACGGGCAAACTGCAGGTTGAGGATAGTCTTGTTTTGGATTTGCAGCAACTGCTTGCTGCGCAACAAAACCGGGAAGGGCGTTTTGTTCGCCTTAGTGATGGATCTTTTCTTGCCCTGACCAAAGCCTTTCAGAAACGGCTGCAAGATCTCTCCGTTTATTCCAGTAAATCCGGCAAGGGCGTTCGCTTTAACCCGCTGGCCAGCCTTGCCCTTGGTGATCTTCTGGAACAGGCGGAAAGCTGCCGCGGAGATGCTGCCTGGAAAAGGCATCTTAAAAGTCTGGAAACAGTGATGGCGGCTAAACTCCCCACTACCCTGCAGGCGGAGTTACGATCGTACCAGGAAAAGGGGTTCTACTGGCTTTCCCGCCTGGCCCATCTGAAAGTCGGGGCCTGTCTGGCCGATGATATGGGTCTTGGTAAAACTGTGCAGGCACTTTCTGTTTTATTAAGTCTTGCTCCCAAAGGGCCAATACTTGTAGTTGCACCACTGTCTGTTGTGGCAAACTGGCAGGAGGAGGCCCATCGTTTTGCCCCGACTCTGAATGTGCTCCTGTTTGGATCGGGCAACCGGCAGGAGATCCTGTATAATTTGCAGCCCTTTGATCTCTTGCTCTGCAGCTATGGCCTGCTGCAAAAAGAAGCGAAAAAATTGCAACAGATTACATGGCAGGCGGTGGTGCTTGACGAAGCCCAGGCCATTAAAAACCGGCAAACCAAACGGTCCCGGGCAGCCATGGGACTAAAAGCCGGGTTCCGTTTGATCACTACCGGTACCCCCATAGAAAATCATCTTGGTGAACTATGGACGCTGTTTAACTTCCTTAATCCCGGATTATTAGGCGGATACAGGCAGTTTACAGAGCGATTCAGCAATGTCATTGAAGAACAGACGGACAATGGAAACCTGGACAGATTACGACGCCTGATCAGGCCATTTATTCTTCGTCGTTTAAAAAGCGATGTTTTAAGTGAACTTCCTCCCCGTACCGAAGTAACCCTTCGGGTGGTCATGAGCGCAGAGGAACAGGCTTTGTATGAAGCTCAGAGACGCCGGGCCCTGGATCTCTTTGAACATGGAGGAGATGCAGCGGGACACCTTCAGATCCTGGCCCAGATCATGCGCCTGCGCAGGCTTTGCTGTAACCCGGCTCTTATCCTTGATGGCGGGGAGAAGAACAGGAGCAAAATAGTTGCCAGCTCCAAGCTCAAGGTTTTTGGCGATACCGTGACCGAGCTTATCCGGAACAAACACAAAGCCCTGGTTTTCAGCCAGTTTGTTGGACATCTGGCACTGATCCGGGACTATCTTGATAAACAGAATATCAGCTACCAGTACCTTGATGGCAGAACCACAGTGAAACAACGGCAAAAACGAATCGCCGCTTTTCAGGCAGGGGAAGGGGATCTATTTCTCATCAGCCTCAAGGCGGGTGGCAGCGGGCTTAACCTGACGGCTGCCGATTATGTGATACATATGGATCCCTGGTGGAATCCGGCTGTGGAGGATCAGGCCTCGGATCGTGCTCACCGCATTGGGCAGACTCGACCGGTAACTGTGTATCGTCTGGTGATGGAGGGTACAATTGAAGAACAGATTGTTGAGCTTCATAATAAGAAGCGGGATCTTGCCGACAGCCTGCTCGAAGGCAGTGATATGAGCGGCCGTATGTCATCTGCTGAATTGCTGCAATTATTACGGGAACATCATGAATGATCAGGCAGAAACAAAAAAACAGGCAATACAAGCCGCTGAAAACCGGGTATTATGGATTCCTGCCCGGAACGAACTTCTTGTCCACTCATCCGATAATGTTTTTATTGCCGCTGCTGTCGAAAAGGCATTGGCCATGCTTGATGAACTTTATTAAGAAAAACTGATTTCGTCCTAAATGTACTCAAAAATGATAAACGAGCCCACCCGGGCACTGCAGGCAGTCCTGCTGCCGGATGGCTCTCTTCAACTTGAGGATGATAGCAAAACCCATAAACAGACAAAGAGCAGTACATTGCTCCAGCAGGAACTCTTTGCCACTTATAAAAAAAATCGGGGGAACTGGCTGCTCTTTCTCGGTTTTTCCGATGCGAAAGTATTTCTTCCGGATTCCCTGGATTTTTGGCGTCGTTTCAGTGCTCTCTTTGTCCGTGATCTGCGACTCACTCCAGACCTGGAAGAACTCCGCCATCAGGTGGAAATTTTTCCGCCTGAACCAGAGCTTGCTAAACTGCTGGAAACACTGCCAGCCATGATTGGCGGGGAGTATATTAACCTTAAACTCCTTTCAAATTTCTGGTCTGATCTGAACAGTTCTTTTATCACTGCCATAAAACAGTTTTCCGGCTCTGTGGCTGAGTTCATCCATCACTATTCCCCCAACGTTCACCTGTTGGGCCGGATTTATTTCCATCTTGTCGAAAACAAAGACGATGATGCACCCTTTGCCTTTCTGGCTACCTATTCAACCCGGATGGATAGCCAGGGACAGTCAAAACATCTGCCATTAAAATATGCCCTGCAGGAATACCAGGACGACAACAATAAACTCCTGGAATTGTTGACCACTGTCTATGAAGCTGCAAAGGAGAGTTCACTCATTACAGAACTGCTGGAGAGCAATGATTTGTTTTCTCCCCTGGCCTGGACCAGCCACGACGCATACACCTTCTTAAAAGAAGTACCTCTCTACGAAGATGCTGGTATCCTCTGTCGTATTCCCGATTGGTGGAAGGTGAAGGGTAAAAGCGTCACATTGAAAGTCAGTCTTGGTGCACAACAACCGGCCATGGTGGGTATGGCTGCCTTACTGGACTTCTCCCCACGACTGATGCTGGGTGAAGATGAGATCGGGGTGGATGAGGCAAAGCGGCTCCTTGATGAAGTTGAAGGCTTGGCCTTTATCAAAAACAAGTGGGTGGCTGTCGACCATGAGAAGCTGCAAGAGACTTTATCTGCCTATGAAGAGGCACAGAAACTGGCGGAGCAGGAAGGATTAACCCTGGCTGAAGCTATACGCCTGCAACTGCAATCCGGTACAGCACTGCTCGGGACTGGTGATGAATCGATACTGGAGGTCGAGAACGGTGAGTGGCTGCAATCGGTGTTTGACAAGATGGCGCATCCTGGGCAATTACCGCCGGTAAACACCGATAATCGTTTTAAGGCACAATTGCGTCCTTATCAACAGGAGGGACTGCGCTGGCTTTCTGAACTGAGTGGACTTGGTTTTGGTGCTTGCCTGGCCGATGATATGGGCCTGGGTAAGACGGTACAGATTCTTGCATTTTTAAATATCCTGGCGGGCAGGCCTCAAAGCAAAACGCCCCTTGCTGCATCTCTGCTCATCCTCCCGGCCTCCCTGCTTGCCAACTGGGAACAGGAGATACAAAAATTCTTTCCGGATCTCAGAGTATTCTTTGCCCATCCATCCATGCATAAACCTCACAGGGTAAAAGCACCGATAAAAGAAGAGCTGAATTATCTGGATCTGGTTATCACCACCTATGCCCTGGCACAGCGTTATGACTGGCTGGCCGAATATAACTGGAACTATGTCATTCTTGACGAGGCACAGGCAATCAAGAATCCGGGTACCAAGCAGACCAGGGCAGTGAAAAAGATTCCTGCTGTCAATCGTATCGCCATGACCGGTACGCCCGTGGAAAATCGCCTGAGTGATCTTTGGTCTTTATTTGATTTTGTAAATCCGGGGCTGCTGGGAACGATCAAAGAGTTTAGCACCTTCAGCAAAGGACTGACTGATCATCCCGATGGCTATGGTCGTCTACGCAAAATGACCGCGCCTTTTATCCTACGGCGCTTAAAAACGGACAGTTCCATTATCAGCGACTTGCCCGATAAAGTAGAAATGAAGAGCTGGGCAGATCTTAGCCGCAAGCAGACGGTTATTTACCAGCAGCTTGTTGATCAAATGGCAGAGATGCTGGAAGCAAGCGAAGGTATTAAACGAAAGGGGATGATCCTGGCAGCACTGACTAAGTTCAAACAAATCTGTAATCATCCGGATCAATATGCTGGTGTGGACGGCTATAATGAAAAAGAAAGTGGCAAATTTGCAAGACTGCGTGAAATCAGCACAACCATCCATGAGAAACGCGAACAGATGCTGATCTTTACTCAGTTCAAGGAAATGACAGAACCGCTGGCAAATTTCCTGGAGACAATTTTTGGTCGTCCCGGACTCATTCTTCACGGAAGCGTGGCCGTAGGCAAACGGAAGAAACTCATCGAACAGTTTCAATCAGATGAATATATTCCCTTTATGGTGCTTTCGCTCAAGGCAGGCGGAGTGGGACTGAACCTGACCCGGGCCAATCACGTCGTTCATTTTGACCGCTGGTGGAATCCCGCCGTGGAAAATCAGGCCACTGATCGTGTGTTTCGTATTGGCCAGCAAAAAAAGGTGATGGTGCATAAATTCATTACTCGGGGTACCATAGAAGAAAAAATTGATGCGATGCTGGAGCAAAAGGCCCAACTTTCCGCAGATGTATTAGCTGCCAGCGGCGAGAAATGGCTTACGGAAATGAAAAATGACGAGCTATCCGATCTATTCAGACTGCAATAAGAGATGAGGTAATAAGGGATGAGTTACGGCTATTACCCAAAATATGTGACTGTTGCTGAAAAAAGATCCAAAGCCAAAAAAAAGATCAAGCAGCTGCAAAAGAAAAATCCTGGCATCCGTCCGGTAATCCTTGATGGACAGGCACTGGCAAAAACCTGGTGGGGCAAGGCGTGGAATACAAATCTTGAGAGTTATGCCGATTACAGTAACCGCATTGGACGCGGCCGCAGTTATGTGCGGCACTGTGCTGTACTTGATCTTAAGATTACTCCCGGAAAAGTGACATCCCTTGTTCAAGGTTCCATGGGTGCACCCTATGAGGTGATAATCTCCTTTAACAAGATGAAACAAAAAAACTGGCAGACTATCAAAAAAGAATGCCAGTCCCGTCTCTCCTCCCTGCCTGACCTGCTGGCTGGGAAAATCCCCAAAGCTCTGCAAGAGATTTTTATGGTTCAGGGCAAAGGACTCTTCCCGACCCCCTCAGAAATCACCTTTGATTGCAGCTGCCCGGACTGGGCCTCCATGTGCAAACATGTTGCCGCCACTCTGTATGGTGTGGGTGCTCGTCTTGATGAAGAGCCAGCTCTTTTTTTTACATTACGACAAGCTGCGATTGATGATTTAGTCAGCCAGGCAGTACAAAAGAAGACCTCATCAATACTGAAAAAAACCACAACTGGAAGCAGCAGGATTATTGCTGACGATAAACTCTCTGATCTGTTCGGTCTTGATATGGACGATCCTGGCTCTGTCAAACCCGCTCCTAAAAAGAAAGCAAAAAAACATAACAAAAAGGCAGCGCCTCAAGACAGCCTGCAGGGCCATCCCACTGCCATTGCTCTGGTTGCACATTGCCTTGATAAGAGTCCGGATGGTCTTGGTATTAAGGAGTTACAGGAGAACACAGGTTTTCCGGCAAGAAAATTATATGGTATACTGCATCGTTTGAAACAGCAGGGCAGGGTAAAGAATCCTGCATATGGTTTCTATAAAAAGGCCCTCTCTGAGTAGCTGACACGACCACCACATAAAACAATGCCTCGACCACTATAGCCGAGGCACCGAGCATAAGAGAAACAGTTGCAATATCCTTTGCAACTACATAAAAGGTACTACATTGTGGTGTTCTTGTCAAGTTACAACAATTATATCACTCTCTTATATTCTCTATCTGCTGATACTGCTGTGCAGGGTTTTTTCGCCGGAACAGACATCCTTTATAAAGTCGACGAAGCGCTGTTCCGGGGAGAATCCAAGCAGGGATTTACCGTTGGCAACAAAATTTGAGTAAGGATTAAAATCATAAAAACAGGGCATACCGGTTGCGATATCCATCAGATATTCAACCCCGCCAAAATCGGCACCGGCAGCCTTAATAATGGAAATTACCTGTGCAACGATTGTATCATCCGCTTTAAATGTCTGGATACGGTCCTCCTGGTTCAGGGCACAGTGGTTATAGGAGGCATCATTGTCTTTTGACGGGGATATTGAGCATCCGTCAGCGGCACAATAGTTAAAGGTCTGGGCTATCATTTTCTGCCGGATACTGTAAAAAAGGGAATTGCCCAGGACTTCAACACGATAGACATATCCGTCGGACTGAATATATTGCTGGACCAGGCCGGTGCCGTCAACACCCAGGCTGAGCTCTGCAGATTTAACGGCGGTCTCCAGTTCTTCATATGTGTCGTACCGACTGATACCGCTCCCGGAGCCCCCTATATTGGGTTTGATGATAAGGGGGAATCCTATTGTTTCAGAGGCTGTTAAAATATCCTGAATCCGGTAGACGGCAACGGCTTGCGGGCAGTGAAGTCCCAGCTTGCGGAACAGGCCGTTTTGCAATGCCTTGGAACTGCCGGTAAAGTGGGCCCGGCTGCCATTGACAATGGTCACCTCCATGGTTTCCAGCCAGTTCAGATAGTGGAGGGTGTGGAAGACAACAGATGGATCTCTTCCGGATGATGGCATCATATTGATGCGGTTTACTGCGAAATTAAAGCCGGGATGGTCTTTGTCCGGGCAGAAGGAAAGGTCTGCAATATTGACTAATTGTAAATCAATACCATTGGATTGAAATGTTTCAATCAGCTTCCCGGACCAGGTCGGATGTTCATATAGAAGAGCAATGTTCATAAGGCCGCTGCTCATCTTATTTTGCGCCTTTACGTAAAGCCCTGATTCTATCTGCCAGGGGAGGGTGGGTCATGGTAAGTTTTTTCAGACCTGCTGCGCCGAATAATCCTCCATTGATACCCAGTGCCTGCATCTGTACCGGCAGCTGGGCCGGTTCCTGCAGTGAGCTTAAACGTTCCAGCGCATGGATCATTTTCTCGCGTCCGGCCAGTGCTGCTCCTCCCGCATCCGCACGATACTCCCGCCAGCGGCTGAACCAGCGGACGATCAGTGTTGCCAGAAAACCCAGTACCAGTTGAGATATCATATAGGTTCCGCTATAGCCGATACCTCTGCCGAAACCATAACCTCTTGAGTTATAGCCGCCGCCCTGCCTGCGGTCAACCAGGGCCGAAACAATCTGGGAAAGAACAATTACAAAGGTGTTAACCACCCCCTGGATCAACGACAATGTAACCATATCACCGTTTGCCACGTGACTCATTTCATGACCCAGCACTGCTTCTGCTTCATCTCTGGTCATATTGCTTAAAAGACCGGTACTTACCGCCACGAGTGAGCTGTTTTTACTGGCGCCTGTCGCAAAGGCATTTGGAGCTGGTGAATCAAAAATGGCCACCTCAGGCATGCCTATGCCCTTTTTCTCAGCCTGGGAGCGAACGGTGTCAATCAGCCACTGTTCTGTTTCACTGGATGGCGAGGTGATAACCTGTGCTCCGGAGGATTTTTTGGCTATGGTCTTTGACATCATCAGCGAGATAAAGGAACCGGCAAATCCCATTATCCCCGCCATCATCAGCAGAGAAGTCCAGTTTGTTCCCGGCTGGTTCAGACCGAGAACATTAAGGACTATTGTCAGGATAAATAAGACTGCAATATTGGTGAGTAGAAATAAGGTTATTCTCATTACCATGGATTTCTCTTTTTTGAGATTTTCTTGCTGCTGCGGATCGTTTTGATCAATTCCTGAATAGAGAAAAACACTATCAAACTGTTAAGTAGAAGTCCATATATTTAAGTTGATAATCTGAGGCGTTGCATATGATGGTTTGATAGATGCTGAATTTATCCGCAGTGGTGTAAAGCAGTCCTGGTTATACTGAAAATTAATCAAAAAGAGAAAAAGGTGATTTTTTCGGGTCCAATGACTATTTAAAGCTGTTTAAGTTAAGTCTCCAATACGTTAGAGTGGTGTTCTGAGCGGAGGAATTTGATTCTGATCGTGTTTGTTAAGGAGAGTGTCTGATGGAACCAGTAATTGAACGTAGAGTTTCTTTTCGCATGCCTTTTGCGGCAAATGTGATCTTTCATGTGGATGATCCTGGCAAAAAATGCAGTGGAACATTACGTGATCTCAGCATAAACAGTCTCTTTATGGAGACTGGAGATTGCCCGCAAGTTGATAGCAGGTGCACTATTGATATTATTTTGCAGGGCCGATACAGCAGTTTAAAAATTGAAAATGTGAGTGGAACTGTAAAGCGTTGTGATGATGATGGGGTGGCAGTCTGTTTTGATGAACGACTGGAGTGGTTTGGCGTAGTTCCGCTCTACTCCCAGCAGATGAATGGCTCGGCTCAGGTCACTTAGGGCCTGGTTATGACTCCTGCAAGAAAAAGATCGAAAAACAGCATCCGTTTCAGTCTTGCCCTGACCATCGGTATTATGATCAGCACTCTGCTGGTTTCCCTGGGGGGGATTGTCACATATTACACCTATGAAAACCAGAAAAAAACTGCTCTTCTAAACACTGAAAAAATCTTTCAGTCCAGCTCCATACAGACGGAAGAGAAGCTTTTCACCATGATCCATTCTGTGGAAAGTTTTGTCGCCGTATCATCAGCTCTGAAAAGTATCGGCAGAAATAATGTCGAAAACATGTCACTTCTTCTCCCCTATTTTAATCAGTCTTTTCAGTCTCTTCCCTGGATGACCTCCTTTTACGCAGGCTTTGATGACGGTTCCTTTTATATGATCCAGGCGCTGCGGGACAGTGAGTCTCTGCGAGAGGTGTACTCTGCCCCGAAAGAAGCGGCTTACGCAGTAAAAACTATTTCAGCAGCGGAGGGTGGACAGGCCCGCATGGAATTTCACTTTTATGATACCAGCATGGTTCTCCTGCAGCAGCGCATTGAACCTTACGACGGCTATGATCCCAGACAGAGAAGCTGGTACATGGACGGCATCGCCGGCAGTGAGACCACCATTACCGCACCATATATATTTTTCTCCTCCAGGCAGATCGGTATTACCGTGGCCCACGCTCTGGACGGAGGGGAGGGGGTTGTGGGAGCTGATACGGTTCTGACAACTCTTGCACACCTTCTGCAGAAACAAAAGCTCACCCCGTCAACGCGAATTGTGATGATGGAAAAGGATGGTACCTTTATTCTCAGTGCTGACTCCAGCGACCTGGAGCAACTTCAGAACAGGCAAAAAACTGAAAAAACAGTGAGCCTTCACATCGATGAGATGACCAGCCCGGCTGTCCGGAGTGTCTATAATCAGCTGGTTGCCAGAGGAGTGGAGGGCGGCAGGATGCTCCGGGTTGATGGCAGGAAATGGTTTGGTCATGCCCGGCAGCTTTCGGGTGTTGGAAAAAATGGTATTTACCTGACCATCGTTTCACCTTTTGAGGAACTGATGGTCAATGCCCAAGCCAACCGCCGGAGAAATCTCCTTATTATTCTCTCTGTCATGGTAATAGCGGTGGCGTTTGGACTCTATCTGTCACGGCGTATTGCCGGTTCTCTTCACGACCTTTCTGCCCAGGCGGAAAGTGTTCGTGATTTTCAACTCTCCTCTCCTGTTGCAGTTCATTCCAGGATAAATGAGGTTGATCATCTCGCTGACAGCATGGGGGTGATGCAGGCGGCCATTAACCGTTTTGTCGAAATCGCCAGAGCTTTATCCGCTGAAAAAGAGATGGAACGGGTGCTGGAGATGATTGTCGGTGAAGCGCAATCTGTGGCTGATGCGGATGGCGGGGCTATTGGACTGGTGAGTGATGACGGCAGGAGTTTTTCATATATGCTGATCCGCAACCGGGTGACAGGAGTTCATCTGGGCGGCGTTGGTGAAGAGGAGATAACCATTGCCCCTCTCTCTCTTGCAGACGGTGCCGCAGAGTCTGAACTTATAGAGGTTGCGGCGGTTCGTGATGCTGAAACAAAGGCAGTCGAAGGGCGTGGTATTGCCATTAAAGAGAGATGCTCCAGCATCAGGAAACTGCATGAAAAGGAAGGGTATGAGTGTTCTTCATTTCTGGTTATTCCGCTGCTTAACCGTCAGGAGGAGGTGATAGGTCTCCTTCACCTTGTTAATGCGAGGGCTGCTGATGGCGGGGAAATCATACCATTTCCGGATCATAAGATATCCTATGTTACAGCTCTTTCCTCTAATGCAGCTCTCGCCCTGGATAATAACCGGCTGATCAGAGCCCAGAAAGAACTGTTTGACTCTTTTGTTCGTCTGATTGCCGGTGCCATTGATACAAAATCCCCCTATACCGGAGGGCATTGCCAGCGGGTACCGGTACTCGCTGGAATGCTTGCAGATGCCGCTTCCACAGCAACAATGGCGGCTTTTGGGGATTTTCAGCTTTCTGAAGATGAGCGCTACGAGCTCTTTGTTGCCTCATGGCTCCATGACTGCGGCAAGGTTACCACTCCGGAATATGTAGTGGATAAGGCAACCAAACTTGAGACTAATTATAATCGCATTCATGAAATCCGTACACGCTTTGAAGTGTTATGGAGGGATGCTGACATCGAGTATTACAAAGGTGTTGTTGAAACTCCTGAGAAAAGGGAACAGTTGCAGGGAGAGCTGGAAAGAGAGCAGAGGCAGCTGCAGGAGGATTTTGCCTTTATCGCGGAATGCAACCTTGGAGGCGAGTTTATGGCGCCGGAGCGGGTGAAGCGACTGGAGGAAATCGGCAGCCGGATCTGGCAGAGGAATTTTGATCACAGACTGGGGGTTTCCGGGGATGAGGAAGGCCGGCTGGATATGGATTCAGAGATCTCCCTGCCGGTGGAAGAGAGGCTGCTTGCGGACAAAAAGGAGCATATCCTACCGCGTCTGGACGGGAACAACCCCTATGGTGAAAATCCGTGGAACTTCACTATGACTGTGCCTGACAAAAGATATAATCTGGGAGAACTGTACAATCTCTCCATTGCCAGGGGAACCTTGACCGAGGAAGAACGGTACAAAATTAACGACCATATCGTCCAGACTATTGTGATGCTTAACAGCCTGCCATTTCCAAAAGAGATCAGGAGAGTTCCCGAATGGGCGGGAAACCACCATGAAAAACTGGACGGCACAGGTTATCCGAGGGGATTAACTGGTGAACAGCTTACCGTTCCTGAGCGTATCATGGCGGTTGCCGATATTTTCGAAGCGCTGAC
>JAFDME010000036.1 GCA_019306075.1 Deltaproteobacteria bacterium
ATATTACTTGCAGCAACCTTTCCCGGTTTGATTGGTTCACCGGGCTGAACCAGCTCACTGCCCGTTGCCACAACAGCTACCCTGGGTCCAGAACAGCAGTTTACCTCGCTCAACCCTGCTGCAGCAAGCAGACCGAGATGAGTCGGCTTGAGAACAGTCCCCCGACGAGCCACTACCCTGCCCTGTTCTATATCGCTCCCCCTGCGCAATATATTTCTGCCGACATCGGCATTTGCCGTAACAACTACTTTGCTGCCCTGAACAGTTGAAAATTCGGAGGCGAGAACAGCAGTCGCCCCGGCGGGAATAGGAGCTCCGGTCATAATCCGTACAACATTTCCTGAAGAAACAGAATAGTTATCAGTGTCATCTCCGGCAGTCAATGTACCGGCAACATTCAATAATACTGGACTTGATTCAGACGCATCAGCAATATCAGCAGAAAATACGGCAAACCCATCCTTAAGCGAAGAATCAACTGAGGGGCAGTTCGCCACCGCAACTATATCTTCAGAACAGATAAGCCCAAGGGCCTCGTTCAGTGTGACGACAATTGGATCCAGTGGCTGGAGTATGCTTATATGTTTATGAGCCTGACCCAGAGAAATCATTGGTCCCTTCTTCTTTTATTTACCGGCATCCATGAAATACATTCCACAACGAAGCATGAAAATGGTGTAGTCGAGGTTTAAAGGGATATTGCCCTGTCTTTTTAAAAGGTCTATTCAACAGTGCACTGATGACTATATTTTCCTGATATCCCTCTGTAGCATTCACGAATTGCAGTTATATCCTCATCAGCATTACCGGTTGGATGGAAAGTTGATAAAAAGCCTCCAATTTTTCTTTTATAGTCAAGAAAAGCAAGAGCAATCGGCACATCAGCACCGAGAGCAATATAGTAGAATCCTGTTTTCCATTTATCAACCTTAGCCCGTGTACCCTCAGGTGAAACAGTCACCACAAGACGATCAGATGCATTAAATTTTTCAACCATTTGGGCAACAACATTATTAGACGAGGAACGATCAACAGGGAGACCGCCCAGCCACCTCATCAGGGGCTTACGCCAACCTCTGAATAGGGAATCCTTCCCCATCCAGTACATGTCAAACCTGTAAACAAAGGCCATCATCAGTGCCAGAGGGAAATCCCAGTTACTGGTATGGGGAAGCGCCAGCAGAATATATTTTGATTCAACCGGCGGTTTTCCTTCAAGTCTCCATCCCGATAACCTGAGACAGACCCTGCAGAGGGCCACAACGATCGGTCGTAAGACAGGAGTATTGTACATTGTCCGCTTCATTCATTCAGCCCGTTTACTCTGCGGAGGTTGCAGCAAAACCGGCGCCCCCCTGAAGATTTCACAATAACAGCCTTATGACCAGATTGGTCGGCCATCTCTGACAACACCTGGATCCCATCATGCACCCATTTACCTGTCTCTGTCAACTCTGAAAAAGAATAGTCAACATATTTCCGTAATGCTATTACATGCAATTTCATCCAGACAGCAAAAAATGATTGACAAAAAATCCTATACTGTTAAAAATCACACAATTGATTGAGCGCTTGGTCGGCAACAGAGTTAAGTTCTCGCTCGGAAGTGCCGCTCCCTAATTGATGATAATTGTTTGCATTTTTTACGACTGAGCGCTCAGTATGTTTTGTTTGTAATTTTAAAAATAGTCTCTCTGCCGGATAAGCGCTTTACTTGCTGTCCGGGATTACTATCACAAAAAAAGTTTCACCTGATATTGCAGGAACTAATTATTCATTTTAAAAGGAGGCACGTATGGCTGAGGCACAATTAAAACCGAGGTGGGGGCAACCACTCACCGGCATCATCTCATTTTTATCTTTTTTTGGAATAGCCTGGGTTACCTGGTTTATTCTAAGTGACCCAAGGGGACCCATAGGCTGGTTTCCCTACCCCTTTGTCATGTACCTTGCAATGATGATTCTTGTGGGAATCTGGCAGCATATGTTTATGGCTGACTGGCCCTTTCAAAAGGTCTCACAACCCCTCCGCGGGGTGATCATGACCATTGTCAATGTCATTCTGGTATGGTTCGTGATAGATGTGATTTTTTACAGAATTCTGGGCCTGGGCTTCAATTTTTTAAGCTACTATGGACTTGATGCTCTTGGAAAACCTGGAAAACTCGCACAGGTAGCTGTTGTAGGCTTTGTTTTAATCGGCTTTTACACTTATCCTGTATCTACAATCTTCTTTGGTAAATGGCCGGTTCAGCCCAGCAACTTGAAACAGCCGGAAGCAGGCTTTGCAGAATTCGGCTGGGGGTCTCTGATAACACTTTTTGCCTACACGATACTTATTGTTCCTTTTTTCGGTCTCGTTTTCAAAGGCCCGGCTCTAAGTCCGCCGTGGTGGACTTCTATTGGAGGAACACCTCATATCCACTGGGTGTTCGGCTGGTGGGAGTGGGCTATTATTATTCTCTTTATGACCGCAAACGTATGGCGCATGAAACCCTGGAGTGCCATGAGTATCGGTCAGCCCTGGAAAGGCTTAATCTCGGTTATAGTCTCTTTTGCCGGAGCCTACGCACTTATGCTTGCCTGCAAGGCAATCATACCTATGTGGGTACCTGCTGAAACATTTCATCACCTTGAGGAAGCGAAGGGACTCGCAGAGGTGCAGCGCTTTTTCTGGATACATTCGGCAGAAATTGCAGGCTTCACCCTTATCCCCTTTCTCATCTGGCACCACTATTTTGATGATCTGGCTTTTGGCTTGAACGTTGACGGCTGGATGGCATTTATCTTCCGCACTATTGGTGTTCTGGTACTGGCCGCGGGAAGCTATTGGGTTTTCTATTACGCAAACTTTGGCCACTGGGGACTGGGAAATCACCATATGGATGAACTCTCCCACCGTTTTCCGCACGGAGAATCGCTGGTATGGAATTTCTGGTGGATTATTCCACTGTTATGGAATGAATGGTTCTTTCATAAATGGCCATTTTATGTCCATGAAGAATAGTTAGAAGCAACTGAGTATCAGAGGATGATGAAGGGGGGATTTTCCTTCATCATCCAATTCCTTCAAACTATTCCCTGCTCAAAAAACTGATCAACCTGCTCCTCGGAATAACCGAGTTCCAACAAAGTCCCACGGGTGCCTTGGCCAAAACCCTCAGGCCTGGTCCGCAATTTACCCGGTGTCCTGCTCATTTTCACAGGAACACCAAACTCGTAGGTGATTTCCCCATCCCTGCCGATCTTCTGAAAGACCATCTCCCTTTCTCTGAACCTGGAATCCATTAGTACATCCTTCAGATTCTGTACCGGAGTAAAGCAGACCTCCCTCTCAGACAGCAGCAGGATCCACTCGTTCTGTGTCTTCTTCAAAAAAATTTCCCTCAGCCTGCCAATAATTTCCTCTCTTTTTTCATCATCATATTGAAGTGATGTATATTCCTGCAGATCAAGAAATTCACAGAGCTGTCTCCAGAATTTTGATTCAACAGCACCTACGGAGATAAATTTATTATCCGCTGTCTCATAAGTATTGTAACAGCCATAACGATGAGACAGCAGAGTGTCAGACGCCGGCGGCATTTGACCTGTCTTTTTTGAAAAATAATATGGAAGTGTCAAAAAACCAAGCATGCCATCGGTCATGGAAATGTCAATATACTGCCCCTCACCATCCCGTTCTCTGGCGTAGAGAGCCAGCAGAATACCTACCGCTGCATTCATACTCCCTCCGGCGATATCTGCAAACTGTACTCCCGGAATAGTTGGCGCTCCATTCTTCTCACCAATAAGGCTGAGGATTCCAGACCTGCTTAGATAATTGATATCGTGACCGGCCAGATCACAAGAATCCCCTGTCTGTCCATATCCTGTAATGGAACAGTAGATGATATTATCTTTAATTCTTTTTACAGACTGATAATCAATGCCAAGCCTCCCTGCGACACCAGGCCGAAAGCCCTCAATTATCACGTCCGCATTCTTTGCCAGTTTATAAAAAACATTCACACCCTCTTCTGTTTTAAGGTTGAGAGTCATATGTTTTTTGTTTCTGTTAAGATCATTAAAAAATAAACCCTCCCCCTGAAAATTCCTGCCCTCCATGGCAATCACCTCAGCACCATGATCTGCCAGTATCATAGAGCAATACGGTCCCGGCAGCATTCTTGAAAGATCCAGTACCGTAACACCATCCAATGCGCCTTTTGTTAACATAGTTTTCTCCTTCATCATTTGTCTGAGGTTTGTGAATATTTCATATCATCGATAATCCCTTAACTGATGTAAAAATCATTCAAAACTCAATACCTTTCTGGGCCTTGATCTTCTGCTCATAGCCATGCTTAATTGAACGAATTTCAGAAACCGTATCTGCCTGTTCGATCAACTCAGGGGCAGCATTCCTGCCAGTAAGAATCAGGCTGAGACGTTTCGGTTTATTCTTTATAAGCTCCACAATTTCACCCACATCAAGGAATCCATAAAGCGGCAGGTATGTGATTTCATCCAGGATAATCAGATCATACTCATCACTTTCAATCTTTTCTTTTGCAATTTCAAAACCTTCCCTGGCAACCCTGCGATCTTCTTCAATGTTATCCTTATTAAAAACAAAGCCTTTACCGCAGATATACCAGTCCAGGTTATCAAATTCCTCAGCCATCACTCTCTCACCGTACTTCCCCTCCCCTTTGATAAACTGAATTACGCAGACCCGGTGTCCATGTCCCAGTGCCCTGAAGGCAGTACCCAGGGCCGCTGTAGTTTTCCCTTTGCCGTCACCTGTGTTTATAATCACCCGTCCCCTGTCAGCCATTCAGCTCTCTCCTCTTTTTTATAATTGAAAATGACTATCTCTCTCCTCATGACAGTGCAGTAACTCTCTGTAAAATATTCAGAAAATTTTGCTGTCGCTGAATATTTCAAGTCATTCCCATTATACACAGTCAGGACAGTAACTGCATCCACAGGATGTTTCCTTAAACCGTACAATGAAAGTCATTAAATTTTCACCTTTACATGAACGATCTGAGTTGAGATCTTTATCAATTATGAGTATTGATACTCTGCCGGGTTATATGAAAGTCATGTCAGCATGCAAAACGTCCTTTTTTTGCCGGTTTACATGATATATATTTTTTGATTACCACTGAAACTCTGCTACCAGTGTTTATCCTGCTGCAACACTGCGACTTCAGGAAGCTGAAGTTCAGTGATAATCAACTATTTATTTGAACCATTATAGGGAATAAAATGGTTTTTAGAATTGCAATCAATGGTTATGGCCGCATAGGGCAAAGTGTTCTCCGGGCCCTTTATGCAAGTCCCTACAGATCCAGACTCAGGATTGTAGCGATAAACGAACTTGCAGATATCCAGACTCTCACCTACCTCACCCGCTACGATACTACCCATGGAAGGTTTCCTTATAAACTCACGCATGATGGAAACCATCTAATTATCGGAGAAGACCGGATCCAAATTTTCAGTGAAAAAAAAGCAGCCCAACTTCCCTGGAAAGATCTGGGTATTGATCTGCTGATGGAATGTTCAGGCTCCTTCGCTGATCGTGAAACAGCGGAACTTCATCTGAAAAGAGGTGCAAAACGGCTGCTCTTTTCCCAGCCTGCAAATCCCGACGTGGATGCAACCATTGTCTACGGCTATAATGAAAGAGACCTCAGAGCTGAACATGCGATAGTTTCAAATGCCTCCTGTACCACCAACTGTATAGTGCCAATCCTCCAAATCCTTGACCAGGAGCTGGGAATACAAAGCGGGGTCACCACAACCGTTCACTCAGCCATGAATGATCAGCCGATAATTGACAGCTATCACCACACCAACCTGCGCCTGACGCGCAGCGCTCTCCACTCAATTATCCCGGTAGAGACCAACCTTGCCAAAGGTATTGACAGGCTGATGCCTCTGCTTGCCGGCAAATTTGAATGCCTTCACCTTCGAGTTCCAACAATTAATGTTTCTGTGATGGATCTTTCCATCAATGTAAAAAAACAGACCAGTGCGGGCGAAATCAACAGACTCATCTCCAGAGCTGCAGATAGTCATCTAAAAGGACTGGTGGGCTATACTGAAGAACCCCACGCCTCAGTAGACTTCAACACTGACACACGCTCCTCTATTTTCGACGGCAGCCAGACCAAAGTCAGCGAGGGCAGATTGATCAAAATGCTCTGCTGGTTTGATAATGAATGGGGTTTTGCCAATCGCATGCTCGATGTCGCCAATCACTGGTTATCCCTCAAACCGAACCAGAAAAAATAAGGAACAGTTTTCATGAATATTCTTGAGAAAAAAATAATAAACGCCAGGTGGAATCTGAGTAAAATCCAGTTCCTTTATCCGCCTGATAATTTCCCGGGATCATTTTCAAATGAAATAATGCAGATGAAACATGAAGCGAAGAAGGAGGCAAAGATCAGTACTCTCCTCACAGACATTGAAGCATCCGATGGTCCCATGGCTGCTATGAACGTTCTTAACAGACTGGACCATATTCAGTTTATTCTCAATAACATTGAAGCATTTACAGCAGACAACTGTCTTGAAAAGGCAATACTCAAACTCTATACCAGGGAAAACAGCTCCTTTGAATCAGGAGGGCTGTACGATATATGGCATGAACTTTTCAGTCACTGCAACAGGGAACAGTTTTACAGTCTCGGATCTCCCTTTCCCGAAGAACCAGTTTTAGCCTTTCGGGGGTCAGTTACAGGGCTGGCAAAAGGATTCTGCTGGACAGTCAACCAGCAGAAGATTGACTGGTTTACAGAACGGTGGCGGGACAAATCTCTTGGAGGCGGCACAATTTTCTCAACCCATATCTGCCGCCAGGACGTTCTGATCTATCTCAACGATAAAGAGCAGGAGGAGATCATCATATCCCCGCAATTTCTTGAGACGGCAGAGATAAGGGAAATTTGACCCGAACAAATTGGAATTTAAAAATGCTTGGATAAGTGCCATTGAAGCAAATTTAAACATACAATTTTAAACAATCTTTTCCAGTTTCCCGGAGTCTTCGCTTACCTGTTTTTTCTTACAGAAGTTCTGGAGTAAGGCACTAAAAATCTATTCCACTGTCACACTTTTTGCCAGGTTGCGGGGCTGATCAACATCGCAGCCGCGTCTGGAGGCAATTTCATAGGCAAGGAGCTGTGCCGGAATGGTGTAGAGAACAGGGTTCATCTCATCCGCCACCCTGGGGAGATAAATAATATCCTCAGTGAGCTTCTGCAGGTGACTGTCTCCTTCTGTCCCGATCAGTATAAGACGGCCCTGGCGGGCCTTGATTTCCTCAACATTGGAAAGACTTTTCTGATACACATCGTCCTGCGGAACCAGGGCAAGTATCGGCATATCCTTATCGATAAGTGCTATCGGCCCATGTTTAAGTTCCCCCGAAGCATATCCTTCCGCATGAATATATGAAATTTCCTTCAACTTCAAGGCCCCCTCAAGAGCGATGGGAAAACTCAGGCCCCGGCCGACAAAGAGAAAATCCCTGCAATCATAAAAACTGTCAATCAATTTCCTGATATCCGTCTGGATACGGGGTAATTCCCGTTCTATAACAGTAGCAATATCGATCAGCGATTTGCCCATTTCCCTGCTTTTTTCAGCTGAAACAGTTCCTTTTTTCTGGCCAAGAAAGAGGGTAAAGAGAAAAAGTGCCGCCAGCTGAGAGATGAACGCCTTAGTTGATGCAACACCAATTTCAGGCCCGGCATGCGTATATATGGTACCATCAGCCTCACGGGTCATGGTCGAACCAACAACATTGCAGATAGTTATTATTTTTGAACCCAGCTTTTTGGCAAGCCTGATACCTGCAAGAGTATCAGCTGTTTCCCCCGACTGTGAAATGGAAACAGTCAGCACCCGGTCATCGATAAGCAGGTGCCTGTATCTGAATTCCGAGGCGATATCAACCTCAACGGGAATCCCTGCGATTTTTTCAATCCAGTATTTTGCAACCAGTGCCGCATGCCATGAAGTGCCGCAGGCTACAAGAAAAATTCGGTCAATGTTTTTAATCTCTTCACTACTGAGATCAACCTCCGGCAGGTCAACCATGCCTGATTCCGGGTTGATACGACCACTTACAGTATTCGTTATTGCCTGGGGCTGTTCAAAAATTTCTTTCAACATGAAATGTTTAAAGCCTGCTTTTTCCGCCATGCCGGCATTCCAGTTAATAGTCTGGACCTTTTTCTCAACAACCGTTCCAGAGATAAGAGAATGAACCTCGTACCCGTCGGCGGTAAGAATTGCAAGCTCCATATCATCGAGAAAAACAACCTTATTGGTATAGGGAAGGAGGGCCGGTATATCCGAGGCCAGGAAAGTACCCTGATCTTCGCTGATGCCAAGAACAAGAGGGCTCTGGTTCCGGACAGCAACAAGAGTATCCGGCAGACCGGCCCAGAGAACTCCTATGGCATAGGAACCATCAATTCTGGCAACAGCTTCCTTCACTGCCGAAACAAGATCATCGGAGAGACATTCCTCTATCAGGTGAGCGAGCACTTCCGTATCTGTCTCCGATGAGAATGTATGCCCCTTATCTTTCAATTCCTCTCTCAGGGAGTGATAATTTTCAATTATTCCATTATGAACCACCACCAGATCACCGGTGCAGTCGCTGTGGGGATGTGCATTCTCAGTGGTGGGTGCACCGTGGGTGGCCCAGCGGGTATGTCCAAGGCCTATATGGGCTGGCGCTGCCAGGGCAGAATCGATGATTGCTTCAAGATTTGCCAGCTTCCCTTTAGAGCGATGCTTAATCAGCCTGCCATCTTCAAGGTAAACAATACCTGCTGAATCATACCCTCTATATTCTAGTCGCCTGAGACCTTCCAGTACAACAGGAACCACTCTACGTGGCCCGCAATATCCGACAATACCGCACATAATTTCTTCCTCGGTTAATTAATATAACCCGAACAAATCGGGATTTTAACTGATACAATTTCAGGAGCTCGCAATATAAAACATTTCACAGGTGTTCAAACCAACCCCCAAAAACCCACCGTAAATACTCTGATATTTCCTTAAACCCAGCTGATTGTATCTGTGAAAATTAGAGACCAGAAATATTGAAATATAGTATCAGGATATCATGAATAATCCTGAATTCCAATTAATACAGATCACAATCATTTATTCAGTCGCCAACAACAGGAACAGCTGTTTTCCCTTTAATCACGTCCAAAAAAAAGGTATCATTATGTGATACACCAAAGGTTACGAAACATGGCAGGAGTGGAATACACTTTTCAGCCGTAAAAAACTCCTGGCGAGGTAGATATGAAATGCCAAAAATGCACCGGCACACTCAAGGTGCATCGTTCCTGCAGGCGCGTGCGACTACGGTGCACACTATGCAACAGGGAATATCAGATCCACGAGGTTGCCGGTGATCTGGACAGGGAAACTGAGCAAGCCCTTGAACAGTATACAACAATCATATATGATTGACTCTATTAATGGTTTACTCCAAAACTACTCCGAGAGACTGGAAAAGGTAGTTTAAAATTGTATGCTGGAAGATACTTCCATGGCACTTATCCAAGCATTTTAAAATTCCAATTTATTCGGGTCAATTTACTCAGACGACATGGATAATAAACAACAAGCAAATACATCTGTTGTCAACGATGATGACAAAGCTTCCATTGTATGTCCATCCTGCGGCCTGACAAAGATCGTCTCGGTCGGCCAGTTTCGAGACCGAAACCATACAGTGAAAGGAAAGTGCACATGCGGTTACAGATTTGTTATCAACCTGGAATTCCGCCGTCATCGCCGAAAAGAAACAGACCTGGAGGGAAGATATAATTCTGAAAAAGCGGCTGTCAGCTGGAGAATCGTTCGAATTGTCAATCTTTCGCTAGGTGGTGCATGCTTTGAGATACAGGGAAAGCATGATATAAAAATCGGCCATCAGGGAAATATTGATTTTATTCTTGATAATCACAAACGGAGTGCTTTTTTAAAAAATGTGATTATCCGTTCGATTCGGGGCAACATTATCGGTTGTAAATTTATTGAAGACCGGGCCTACGAGCCTGCACTGGGATTTTACCTCCAGCCCTGATCAACACCAAGCACCCTGCCTAAGATTTGTTCGGCCTGAATCAGGAACGGTTTTAAGGTTTCAGGATGGAGAGCACTCACAAGCAAGCCTCCATCTTTTCTCACTTTCTCCCCAACCATTTCATTTTTCAATAGATCAATTTTATTGTACAGTTTCAGACAAGGGATATGTTCAAGTTCCAGCTCTTTCAGAAACTGCTCTACCACGTTTGCCTGGTCATGGAAAGAAGGGTTGGAGACATCTACGACATGGACAAGCAGATCGGCCTCCTGCAACTCTTCCAGCGTCGCCATAAATGCTTTGAGCAGCTCTGCAGGAAGGTTTCTGATAAATCCCACAGTATCAGTGATAATAACTTCAGTTTCAGCAGGGAATCTCAGCCTGCGACTGGTGGGATCAAGGGTTGCAAAAAGTTTATTTTCTGCAACTATCTTACTGTCAGTCAAGGTATTCAGCAGAGTCGATTTCCCGGCGTTGGTATAACCGACGAGAGAGAGAACAGGCAGCCCCTTTTTCCTCCTCTTTGCCCGCCGGCGATACCTCTCGCGACCGACGTTTTTCAACTCCCGGGATAACCGTGATACTCTGTCATTAATACGCCTCCGGTCAATCTCAAGTTTCGTCTCTCCCGGTCCCCTCGCTCCTATTCCGCCTGTCAGGCGAGAAAGCGCATCGTCACGGGAGGAAAGCCGCGGCAGCATATATTTCAACTGAGCCATCTCAACCTGCAGTTTGCCTTCTCTGCTCATTGCGCGGTGGGCAAAAATATCAAGGATAAGCTGAGTTCGATCAATAACCCGAAGCTCGGTAAAATCAATTATTGAACCAATCTGAGAGGGATTAAGTTCCTGATTGAAAATCAGCAGATTGGCATCAAGCTGCAGGGCTCTGATCATTATATCAGCCAGCTTTCCCCTGCCCAGAATAAGCCTCGGATTAACTTTTCGCCTGCGCTGCAGTACTGTCTCAAGAACATGTACATCGGCGGACCTGCATAATTCGACGAGTTCTGCCAGTGAGTCTTCAGCAAACCCTTTTGCCTCCGTACTGACGCTTACCAGGATAGCCCTGTCCTCTTTCCGGTCAACTTTCCTGGCTCCGGCGTGAGAAGCAAATTCTCTTTCCAGAGCCCTGATCAGTTCTTCTACCGAATCGTCCTGACTGGCTGGATGAACAGGTTCCAGAAAGGCCCAGTTTCTGCCTTGTTTTGCAGCCGGCAGGAGGTGAGCAGTATAAATACGCTCAGGCAGTCCGTCGGCAGTGATTTTCAATACGGAGAGCAGATCGAGACGCAGAAAAAGAAGATCCATCAGATCTTCATCACTGATATCCTCCCCTGCAAGATGAGTGTGAATCAACCGCACACCCTTCAACCTTCCTCCGGAACCACGCAGGTGGCCAAGTTGAGGGATAACAATCTGGGAAAAATCCCCCACAATAACATTCTCAACTTTACCTGACCTATGGATAAGGAGCCCAATCTGCCGTTTGATTTCCAGAGAGAGTTGACAGAGCGCTCGTGCCAGCTCAGGACTGATGATAGTATCCCGCCGCACCTTTTTGCTTGCCAAACGCTCCAGACCTTTTATCTGCTGTTTTTTCAGGCCATTTATATTTCCTGTTACGATGGTGATAGATTTTCTCCTGAGCTGGTGCTACCATTATTTTAGTGCTTAATAAAAGCTGGCATTAAAAATTTTCTGATTACCACTGAACCTCGGCTTCATTATCTGGTAGTTTCCTTGAACCACAGTGTTACAGCAGGGTACAGACAAACGTCCACGCTCGTGCCTCGCTGCGGGATTGTTTGCCTGTACCCCGCTGCAACCCTGGCTGCCAGCTAAACTAGGAGAAGGTCATCTGTTGGTAGCTGAGTTTAAGTGGTAATCAGGAAAAATTTAACTCATCACTTTCCGCCACCGACCTCCTGCTGCAAGGGCCTGGCACAAACAGTATCAGAGGTATAATTTTTCCATATCACATCACTGTAGGAATCATGACAGCCCACACACTGGCCGACTCGTAATATCGATCTAAGCTCCCCACCATTAAACGGTCGCAGTTCCGGTCTTGAACTTTTTTGTAAAGCCTTACCCTTAATATCCACATACCCGTCAAAAGGTACTGTTCTGCCGCTATTGGTTTCCACACCCTGATCAACAGGTTCAAACTGCATCTCTCCATCCTGTTCAAAAAGTGTTCCTTCACCCAGACCGATACTTTTCGTTGACCCGTGACAGTCGATGCAGCTACGGCCCTTGGCCTGAGTGGTATGGGGGCTGATCGCAGCCATGGTGAACCTGTTAAAACTCTTTTCGATTTCACCCTCCTTATCAACCACGGTAACAATATCCTGACAGCCGGGCGTCACAATAACAACTTTTTCATCCCAGACACCAAGCATGGGCTTTTCATATCGAATATAGGATCTGCCCTCCTCCCACAAACCATCAGTTTCTTTCAGGCTCAACTTATCGAGGTGGCTCTGGCGCGCATCCCGTTTCGCATGACAGCCGTAGCACTGGGCCACCCAGGTGGAATGACACGCCTCGCAGCTGATCCTTGTATGGGCAGAAAAATCACAGACACCTTTCTTCGGCAGCTTCAGGGGTCGTTTTTTATCGTCTACCTTGCCTGTAAGAACCCACCCGCTGTCTTCTTTAGCTACATTTGTCAGCAGGTTTTTTTTCCGGGTCTTTCCGGGAGTTGATGAGTGGCAGGTTTCACATGAAATTTCCAGCTGCTCTTCATAATGAGCATAGCTCGTACCATCACCCATTATCTCCTCGCGGGTGTGACAATCGATACACTCCATTCCTTTGCTATGATGAACATCATCAGCTATTTCGAGATAAAACCTGGCACCGGGAAGCTGTCTTGCATTCAAGCCCCCTTTTTCGTAGGGAGTGCCATAGCCCTCAGACTCAAAAATGCCCATATAGGAAATACCAATACGTCCGGATCTGTTATGGCAGCGAACGCAATTGGAAGTATGAATTTTTGCGGTAATAAGCGGATGCACTTTTTTTGCGGGTGGCTCTTCCCCTTCAATTTCATCACCAACAGCGACTGTTGCCATGTCCTCTTTCCCCGGCACGGAATAGTGACAGGCGGAACACCCTCCTCCCTTCTGATTAAAGAACTCGGGAACACCCGGAAGATCGTTTTTTCGTTTCCACAAATGACAGGTTGCGCAGAGCTTTCTAAAATAATCAAGGGCCAGCGACGTCTCTCCGCTGTTAAGCAGCTGTTCAACAGTCAGATCACTGTCCTGACTCTCACTTTCACCCCAGTAATAGAGCAGAGTTCCAAGAATACCCCTGTTTGTTGCCATAAGTGAATTTTTCACCTTATGCACATCAGTTGGATGACATCCCTCAACGGAGCAGGTTTTTTCAACATGACGAAGGTCACCGGGGTTTAATACCATGCCCTTATGTCCTTCTTCTTCGGTAATTGCCAGGGGGTTGCCGAGATGACAGGAGGCACAGCCGATTACAGCAGGGTCGTGGGCAGGGTCAAGCTTTTCATCTTTATGACAACTGATGCACATATCCACATTTCCGGATGTGGTTACTACAAGTTTTCCGGGTCGTTTCAGCTGACTTTCAGTAAAAATCAACCAGCTAAGACCCGACAATAAAAGAATGACTGCAGCAATTTTCAGCCAGAACTGTTTTTTTGATTCTTTGGATGAAAAACCGGTCATTGACAGATTATTCCTGAAAATTCTGGACATTAGGGAAACGACGGCCATAACCAAAGGCCTTGGTTGTCACCTTTAATCCCATAGGAGCCTGTTTCCGTTTGTATTCATTTAAACGTACCCGCTGCAGAATATCCTGCACCATGGTTTTCTCAAAGCCCCTGGCCACAATCTCTTCTACCCCTTCTCCATTTTCAAGATGCCGCTCAAGCACCTGGTCAAGGATGTCGTAGGGAGGCAGATCATCCTGGTCACGCTGATCCGGTTTGAGTTCAGCGGTGGGAGCTTTGGTTATCGTCCGCAGCGGGATTCGAACTTCATCTCTATTGACATAACGGGCAAGTTCATAAACCATCTGCTTTGGCACATCAGAAATAACAGCAAGTCCTCCGCTCATATCACCATAAAGTGTACAGTAACCGACAGCCATCTCACTTTTGTTTCCGGTACTGAGCAGAAGATGACCAAATTTATTTGAAAGTGCCATTAACAGATTTCCGCGTATTCTGGCCTGGAGGTTCTGCTCTGTAACATCTTCGTCTGTTTTACTAAAGAGAGGTGCCAGGCTTTCTTTAAATCCTGTAAAAAGATCAGCTATGGGAATCACCTGGAAATCGCAGCCTAGATTCAGTGCCAGCTCCTCCGCATCCTCAAGGGAGTCAGCAGAACTGTAAGGGGACGGCAGAGCAACACCCAGAACATTTCCACTTCCAAAAGCATCTGCTGCGATAGCTGCAGTCAGCGCGGAATCAATGCCACCCGATAAACCGAGAACAGCAGAGGAAAACCCGCATTTAGCGGCATAATCCCGTACTCCCATCACCAGGGCATCATATACTGCAGCCTCAGGCCCGGGCTGTATATCCCCTGATATTTCTCCCTTCCAGGCAGCTGTGTCAACGACAACCATATCCTCCTCAAACCCCACAGCCTGAGCTATTATCCTGCCTTCCCTGTCCATGGCAAGACTGCGTCCGTCAAAGAGAAGTGAATCCTGTCCCCCCACCTGATTGCAATAGAAGAATGGAGTGGAATAGCGCTCACAGATCTCCTTGAAGATCGATCTTCTTACTCCCTCTTTCTTAATTTGAAATGGAGAGGCGGAAATATTGATTACTCCGTCTACAGTAACTTCCTTTTCAGCAGCGGCAGCAAAAAAATCTTTTACCGGGCGCAGTTCATGATCCCTGATCTCGTGATGCCAGATATCCTCGCATACTGTCACACAAAAACGATGCCCCTCCAGCTCATATATCTCAGATGGAGGGCCCGGTTCAAAATATCGTGTCTCATCAAATACATCATAGGAGGGAAGCAGCTGTTTACGCGCTCTGAAGATGATCTTTTTCTTCCGGATTCCCACGGCGGAATTGTACAGGGGCTTGCCTCTGCCCGCTTCCCGGCATTCTACACATACCAGCATCACCTCAAGAGGAGGCAGAGCGGGAAGGAGTTCCTGAAGAGCCAGTTCTCCCGCCTGCAGAAAAATTTTCCTTTCCAGCAAATCCTGTGGCGGGTAGCCTGAGATTGCCAGTTCAGGGAATATTACCAGAGAGCAGCCTTTCTCTTTTGCTCTCTCTGCCCATCTAATGATTTTGTCACAATTATTTTTGAAATCGCCGATAACAGGGTTTATCTGTACAAGACCTATTTTCACCTTAATCTCCAGCAGCGCCTTATGCTAAGGG
>JAFDME010000037.1 GCA_019306075.1 Deltaproteobacteria bacterium
GGCAGGGTCACTGTTACCGTATCCGTTCCGCAAGGAAAAATCCTTGCCGGGAAAACCCTGAATCACCGCCTGGGGATTGTTGGCGGTATTTCGATTCTCGGCACAACAGGTATTGTTCGGCCGGTATCGGCAGATGCCTGGAAGGCAACCATTGAAGCCTCCCTTGATGTTGCAAAAGAGGCCGGGCTGAATGATGTTGTCCTATCCACAGGCAGAACCTCCGAGAGAGGCGCCCAGGAACTCCTTAAACTCCGGGAAGAAGCGTACGCGATGATGGGAGATTATCTTGAATTCTCTTTAAAAGAGGCCGCGGCACGAAATTTCCCGACTATCCACCTTGCCGGAATGTGGGCCAAAATCATCAAAGCAGCCCTTCGCGTTCCCCAGACCCACGTAAGAAATGGTGTACTGGAAATGGCGGATGCTGCGGCCCTTCTTGCCGGACTCGGCGCTCAGGGGGAGCTTCTTAAAAAGATAGAACAGGCAAATACCGCAAGGGAAATGTATCAGCATATCCGCAGGGCACAACAGTATGATCTGGTTACCGGAGTCTGCCTGAAAGCAAAAGAATATGGCGAGCATGTTACCGGCCAAAAGGTAAAAGTCTACCTTGTTAATCATAAAGCCGAATTAATCGCCAATGTATAAAATATTTGTCATCGGTATATCATCTTCGCAACTTTCCCCGGAACAGCTGACAATGCTTAACAGTTGTTCCCTCCTTGTAGCTACGGGGCGACTAGCGGATCTGGCTGCTGATTTTCAGGGCTCAATTCATCCTGTCACTCCCATTGACAAAGCAATCTCCGCCATCCGTCATTTCAGTGGTCATGATAATGTGGCTGTCTTCGCCAGCGGCGATCCGCTTTTTTACGGTATCGGCAGAAAACTGCTCACAGAATTCCCCCCTGAACAACTGGAGTTTCACCCCGGGCTCAGTGCCATACAGAGGGGATGTGCTCTTCTGAAAACCCCCTGGGATGACGCCGCCATTGTGAGCCTGCATGGCAGACAGCACCACCATATCCCGGGACTGCTTCTAAAGAGATATAAATCGATCATTTTCACCGATAATAACAATTCGCCACAACTCATCACAGATAAAATTCTTTCATACCTTCACTCCATCGATCATACGGCGTTAATAGAAGGAATTACATTATCAGTAGCTGAAGATATAGGGCTGAAAACTGAAAATATCTTCAGGGGATCGCTTAAGGAGACAACAAATCGCAATTTTTCTCCCCTTAACATCCTTTGTCTGCAGCGGCCTCAGCTCCAGTCGAGAAATCAATCCATTTCCGGTTTTGGCTTATCCGAAGATGATATCTGTCACAGCCGTGGTCTGATTACAAAGAACGAAGTGCGGGCGGTGACCCTGCATCGACTGCAACTCCCTGCAACCGGTGTATTCTGGGATGTGGGCGGTGGCAGCGGCTCGGTATCGATAGAGGCTGCCCGTTTAAATCCCGATCTCATTATTTATACGATTGAACATAAAGGGGAAGAACTTGACAATATAAAACGAAATATTCGCAGCTTTGGCTGTTTCAATATAATTCCCGTTTCCGGTAAAGCCCCCGAAGCTTTGGCCGGCCTCCCTTCCCCGGATCGTGTCTTTATCGGGGGAAGCGGCGGTGCCCTGGCAGAAATTGTTGCTTTACTTGGAGACAGGCTTGCCGTTAACGGCCGCCTTGTTATCAATGGAGTCATTGAGAAAACAATCAGATCAGCTCCACAGTATATGAAGGAAAACGGTTTTTCTGTTGCCACCTCTGTTATCAACATTACCAGGGAGTCCCGGTCCGGGGAAACAACTGTATTCAACCCAATAACCATTTTGACAGGTACCCGATGAAAGAGAGAGATTTCAGTGAAATACCCGCGACCGGCAGGCAGCATCCGGTTCATTTTGTCGGCGCCGGGCCCGGCGACCCTGAACTTATTACTGTAAAGGGACAGCGACTGCTGCAGGAAGCCGATATCGTTATCTATACAGGCAGTCTGGTGCCTGCGGCACTGATCAGAGATCTTCAGGCGGAGATACATAACTCTGCCGGACTGAATCTCGATGAAGTTTTTCAGCTGATTTATACCGGCTGGATGGCCGGAAAAAAAATAGTGCGGCTCCATACAGGTGATCCTGCCATCTTTGGTGCGATCAATGAACAGATCGCCCTGTTCAATGAAAAAAAGATCCCCTTCCAGATCATTCCCGGTGTCAGTTCAGGCACCGCCTCGGCCGCCGCTCTTTCCACCGAGCTCACCCTGCCCGAAGTATCCCAGACCGTTATCTTTACAAGACGTGCGGGAAGAACCCCGGTACCGGAGAAACAGGATCTTGTGTCACTTGCCTCCCACCGTGCAACGATGATGATCTTTCTCAGTGTAAGCATGATTGAACAGGTTGTTGAAGAGCTGATTGAAGGGGGATACAACAAAGAAACACCGGTCGCCATTGTTGAGAAGGTGAGCTGGCCCGAAGAGAGACAGCTACGGGGCACACTCGAAACTATCGCGGCACAGGTCAACGATTCGGGCATTACCAAAACTGCTCTAATTGCCGTGGGTGATGTGCTTGCTGACGGCCCTCCCCCTGCACTGTCAAAACTCTATGACGGTACGTTCAGCCACGGATACAGAAAAGGCAGCTCCTGAAATGAAACTTGCTTTTATTGCAATCACCAGTGGTGGAACAGAGCTTGCGGGCAGGCTTATTCCTGATCTGACAAATGCAGCCCTTCTTCCCCGAGGGGAGAAAATTGCCGCAACTGTTGCTGCTCACTGGCAGGAGTATGACGGTTTTGTTTTTATCATGTCCGCAGGAATTGTAGTTCGTACCATAGCCCCCCTTCTCGTCCATAAACACAGCGACCCCTGCGTTATTGTCATGGATGAAAAAGGGCAAAACGTTATCAGTCTCCTCTCCGGCCATATCGGCGGCGGCAATCGGCTTGCCCGGCACCTTGCATCTCTTACCGGCGGCAGTGCCGTTATCACAACGGCGTCAGACACTCTACAGCTGGTTCCCCTGGATCTGTGGGCCCGATACCAGCATCTTCATGTTGACAGCCGGGACAAACTCACCAGCGCAAGCGCAACTCTTGTTAACCACGGATACCTGCGCATCTACGCTGACATTCCCGTGGATTCCCTGCCGCAGGGGCTGGAGCAGACCAGCGACTGGCAGAAAGCTGATATCATCGTCTCCCACAGGGATATCTTCCCTGAAGAGGCAACCATCTTCAGGCCGGAGAACCTTGTTGTTGGTACAGGCTGCAACCGTGGTACACCAGCAGCTGAATTTGAAGAATGCCTTGAGGAACTATTGACAAAGTGTAAACTCAGCCGTTCATCCATACGCAATCTTGCTTCAATAGATAAAAAAAATGACGAGACGGGACTGCTTCAATTTGCCGAAAATAATCACTGGCGTATCGATTTTTACGACAAGGACGCAATCAATACACTTAATAACCTTGAGATATCCGTTGCCGCATTAAAAGCAGTGGGAGCAATCGGCGTTGCCGAACCCACAGCTCTCCTCAGCAGCAGAACAAATCTCTTAATCAGCAGGAAAAGAAAATGGAAAAACATAACAATGGCAATAGCGCGGGCACCCTTTACGTTGTCGGCACTGGTCCGGGATCAGAAAGATATTTAACAGGTGCTGCCTGTGACGCCCTTGAAAAAGTTGATGTGATAGTTGGCTACAAAACCTACCTCGACCTGATCCCGAATTACCTGGACGGCAAAGAGGTGATCTCGTCACAGATGATGAAAGAGGTGGAGCGCTGCAGGGAGTCCCTTGATATTGCTGAAAAAGGAAAAGAAGTGGCCCTGGTATGCGGAGGTGATCCCGGTATTTATGCCATGGCGGGTCTTGTCTATGAACTTGCAAAAGAGAGTGGTACTTCCTGCGGCATTGAAATTATTGCCGGACTTGCAGCCATCAACAGCTGTGCCGCTCGCCTTGGTGCCCCGCTGATGCATGATTTTGCCGCCGTAAGTCTTTCAGACCTGCTTACCCCCTGGGAAGTCATTGAAAAACGGCTGAAGGCTGCGGCTGCGGCGGACTTTGTCACCGCAATCTACAATCCCAAGTCAAAAAAAAGAACTGAACAGATAGTCAAAACACGAGAAATTTTTCTCACCTGTCGTACCCCCGATACCCCTGTCGGAATTGTTACTGCAGCGACCAGAGAAAATGAAAAAATTATCATAACCACTCTCGATAAAATGCTCGAGAGTGAAATCACCATGCAGTCCACAGTGATCATCGGCAACTCCCAGACCTACAGCTGGAATGATCTGATGATTACCCCAAGGGGCTATGCGGACAAGTATAATTTATGACGCTCACGTCGATTTATCAAAAATTTTATTCTCTCACCACAGAGAGCACAAAAGACACAGGCAGGGAAAAAATCTCCGTTAGAGGTTTCGACTGAAATGCAGGCTGAAGGAATACTTTATATAGTACCAACACCAATCGGTAATCTTGAGGATATAACCCTCAGGGCTGTCCGCATTTTAAAAGAGGTTGACCTGATTGCGGCCGAGGACACCAGACATACAAAAAAACTGTTGAATCATCTTGGCATCCGCACCCCTCTGCTCAGCTATTATCGTGAAAAAGAGGCGCAGAGAGGCGCTGAAATCATCGACATGTTGAAATCCGGGAAAAATATTGCTCTGGTCAGTGATGCTGGTACTCCCGCAATATCGGACCCCGGTTCCGTCCTGGTTGGACTGGCCCACGACAATGGTATCAATGTAACCCCACTGCCTGGAGCTTCTGCGCTCACCACAGCTCTTTCAGCTGCAGGATTAGATTATACAGGATTTCTCTTTATCGGCTTTCTCCCCTCAAAAAAAGGACAGAGAAGTAAAATTCTCAACTCTCTTATCCACTCCGACTACCCTGTTGCCATTTATGAATCTCCCCGCCGGATATCCTCCCTGCTCAATGAATCCCTGGAAATATTCGGCAACCGGCAGGCATTTCTGGCAAGGGAACTGAGCAAAAGATTTGAAGAGTTGCAAAGAGCTGATTTGGGGACTCTCCTCGAAAAAACACTCTCCTGCAAAAACAGAGGAGAATTCGTCCTTATTATCTGCCCCGGAATAAAAGATGAGGTGAAAGGTGAGACAGTTGAGGAATTGATCTTATGGTATCGTGATAACTCCAAACTGTCCCTGAAAGACGTCAGTAAACGTATCGCCTCTGACATTGGGACATCACGATCACAGGTTTACCAGATGGCCCTGAAGTTATGGAATAAACAATGAAACGCATACAGACATCTGTAACTCCGGAAGGCACATTCACCTACGGTATCCATAAACCTGCCTACCCTGTCCACAATTTGCGTCAACAGACCAACCGACATATTCTTGGACATACCTCCCCCGCAAAACCTGTTGACAACAGGGATAATTTTCCCGCAGGAAATATCGATGTTGAAGATGGGAACTGGATTTTTGAGATCCCTAATCCGTTTCCTTTCAGAGGGAGAACTTTTATTGGTAAAAACTGGGCTGATTCCATGGCTGAGAACCCTGAGAAGATTCGACTGTCTGAACCGGAACAGGTTTCTCTGACGGAGACATTAAAAGATATCAGAGTAGACAGCGATCTTATCCAGCAACTGCCACGACCATTACTCCTTGCCCTGGCTACCTGTTCTACAGATCCGGAAGATCTAAAGAAACTTGCAGCAATTTCCTGTCCTATGGAAAAAAATCAAAGCGGCAATGCAACAGGACTTATTTATAAAGCAGTTAATAATCGTCCTGTCCCTGTTATCCATAATCATCCGCTCTTTGAAGCAGTGGCAAACAACCCTTACCTGCCGGACAGCTACAAAAGAGTGATGGTTATTCGTCCCGGTGCGCAGGGTGGCAGCGAGATCGTCGGTGACTGGGTTGGGGATGGATCGACCCACGTTTACGAATATCTACGGAAAAACTCCTATATTCCCTGGGGCCATTATGCAGCCAATATGGCAGACGATGCTGTCCGTTATTCTATTAATGATCTGAGTGCCTGTGATATTCAGGGGTTGAGACATCTCTATTATCAGCGCTCCTTTGTCCGTATTGCGGAAGAACTTGGTATTACACTGGAGGTAAAAAGAGAAAAATACAGTGAACAGGCGCTTGAAAACCTGCGCCTGAACATCACACACCATCCAGACTATAAAAGATACTCCTCAACCACCCTCTGGGGGTGGAATTTCGGCTTTGATTTTTCCCCCAGTCTCTACCGGCTCCATGCCTCTCATCAGCAGATACATCAGCAATATGCGATCATCCCGGATGAGGTCACTGCATATCATAACGGGATAGAAAAAACCTCCGGAACTCTTGCCGGTTACAGCTGTGGAGACCTTATCAGTGATCTGGTTGAAGAATACAGCGAACTGCATGACAGTGATTTTTTCAGTGATTTTTTAAAGGCAATTACCTGCAACAAACGAATGGACGGAAGGGATAGCCTCGATTCAAGCCTGGTGGTCTGGAGCGACAGTAACGTTATGCTCTTTGTACCGAAAGCACAGACTTCACAATGGGAATTACAGTTAATGAGCCTTCCTGATAAAAACTGTAACCTTGCCGGAAATATCCTTGAAGCTGATACAGGTATGCGTCAATCACTCGACACAGGCATCCTCACCGCCCAGAAGGTGCTGGCCGGACTGGGAGCAAGGATGGTCACCTCCTTTGAATATTCCAGGAGACCTGGGAAAAACGCCGGCCTGCATCAGCCGTTGCTCTACGTATTCCTGCCGAGGCTTCCTCAATCACCGGGGGCTTTCAGTGAGGCACAGCTTCGTTTTATAAACGGTCACTACCCGGAAGACTTTGCCCGGGCCTGCCGCAGCCAACTCTGATCAGCAGCAAAAATATACGCTGTAGCTGATAAATAAAAAAAACAGGAAAAACCACTTCCTGATGGAAAGCAATAACATGGAGAATCAAACCGTTTTTGGAAACTGGGGAGGATCATATATTCCTGAAATCCTTCATCAGACATTTGAACAACTGCAGGATGAGTATCTAAAGGCCAGGAATGACCCCCATTTCTGGCAGGAATATAGCGATCTCATGTCCACCTACTCCGGCAGGCCAACCCCCCTCACCTATGCCGAGAACCTGACCAGACATTTTGGCGGGGCAAAAATCTACATAAAAAGGGAAGATCTGAACCATACCGGTGCCCATAAAGCAAATAATGTGATGGGACAGGGACTGCTGGTGAAGAGGATGGGCAAAAAACGTGTTATCGCTGAAACCGGCGCCGGTCAGCATGGTATGGCGACCGCCACCATGGCGGCCAAGTTTGGTTTTGACTGTACCATTTATATGGGAGAGGTTGATGTCCAGCGCCAGCGACCGAATGTTTTCTGGATGGAGAAAATGGGTGCGACAGTGATCCCGGTGGTTGACGGCTCCCGAATCTTAAAAGATGCCATCAACGAGGCTTTTAGGGACTGGGTGAGCAACGTCGATACTACCCACTATGTGCTGGGCACCGCCTGTGGCCCCGCACCTTTCCCGGAAATGGTTTCCTGGTTTCAGTCCATAATCGGCATGGAAACTGAAAAACAGATTAAACAGCAGCATGGAAAACCGCCTGCCCGGGTCTACGCCTGTGTCGGCGGGGGGTCCAATGCCATGGGAATATTCCAGGGCTTTCTTGGAAACAGTGATGTGGAACTGGTTGGTGTTGAGGCAGGAGGAAAGGGTATAAAAAGCGGACTCCATGCCTGTCGTCTCTGCGGCAGTGATGCAAGCCCCGGCGTAGCCCAGGGGTATAAAACCATGTTTCTGCAAAACAGTGACGGCCAGATGCTTGAAACCCACTCAGTTGCAGCCGGATTGGACTATGTGGGCGTCAGCCCGATCCTGGCTGATCTTGCTGAAAAGAAACGGGTCCGGTTTGAATCTGCAACGGACAGTGAGGTGATGCAGGCACTCGACCTCACCATGAAAATGGAAGGCATTATCCCGGCGCTGGAATCAGCCCATGCTTTTGTTCAGGCATTCAAAGAAGCTCCGCAGCTGTCAGCCGATGAAGCCATCATCATCAATCAGTCCGGCAGAGGTGACAAGGATATCTTTACCATTGCCCATGCCTTTGACGATCCATCCTGGAAAAAATTTATTATTGCGATTGCCGAGGAATATAACAGATAAAGAGTAACTCCCTGTAAAGGGGATCCACATCGATGGTTAAAACAATGATACTTGAAGAAAAACTTCGGGCCCAACTGCAACAGAAAGATATTCTGCTGATGACACATATTGTCCTTGGCTACCCCTCCTTTCATGTCAACCGGCAGGTGATAGCACAGATGGTTGGAAATGGCGTGGACTGCATTGAGATGCAGATCCCATTCTCCGAACCTATGGCGGACGGCCCCGTAATTTTAAAGGCCAACCAGGACAGTCTTGCTGCAGGGACAACGGTTAAGCAGTGCCTGGAGTTTGGTGCTGAGATGACCGCTGCCCATGATATCCCCTTTCTCTTTATGACCTACTACAATATTATTTTCAAATATGGCGAAGAGGATTTTTTTATGGCAGCAAAGGCTGCTGATATTCAAGGCCTGATTGTGCCTGATCTTCCACCGGAGATGAGTCCTGATTTTTTCAGATTTGCAAAAACGAGCGGAATTGCACCGATACTTATCTTTGCACCCACCTCTACCAACAGCCGTATGGACGAACTCAATACATCCGCCGATGGTTTTATCTACTGTGTTGCCCGCCGCGGAGTGACCGGCGCCCAGTCAGAATTTGATGGTGAGTTTGACTCATATCTGAACAGGTGCAGGGCAGCCACCAGCCTACCACTCGCAGTCGGCTTTGGCATCAGGGACAGCGAAGATGTGCGGGCAATCAGTGGCAGGGCTGATATTGCAGTCATAGGATCAAAAACTATCCAACTCGTGGATACAGAAGGGGTGGAAGCAGTTGGTCCTTTTATTTCAAATTTACGTTAAATGGTACGCCAATGTCTGAAGAAAAATCTCTTAACGCAAGTCTCGGCACAGAAAAAATCATCTGGAACCTTGCAGATATCTATTCAGGCCTTGATGATCCATCCCTGGCAGCAGATATGTCCTGGTGTGCAGAAGAGGCGGAGAAAGTTCACACTGAGTACTACGGTCAGGTAGCATCTCTTGATGCAGAAAGGTTGCTCAACCTCCTACTGCGTCTGGAAAAAATCGATTCTACTCTAACCAGACTTGGAACATTCTCCTTTCTTAACTTCACGACACAGTTAGAAAACGCCGAAGCGGGTGGACTTGACCAGAAGATCCATGAACTTGCAGCCGGTTGCGGCACTGAAACCATCTTTTTTCAGCTTGAATGGAACAACATCGAGGAGCGCGAAGCAGAAAAACTCCTGCAAAACCCGCTTCTCTCAGATTATCAGCACTATCTTTCCTCCATGCGGAGATATCTGCCCCATCAGCTGACAGAAAAAGAGGAGCAGCTTTTACTGGAGAAAGAGGTCGTTGGCAGAAACAGCTGGAACACTCTCTTTGATAAAATATTCGGTACTTTGAAGTTCGGCAGCGGTAAAAGAACAGAGGAAGAGGTATTGACCGATCTCTACCATGAAAACCGGGACAGGAGAAAAAAAGCAGCGGATGAATTGACTGCGGGGCTTAAGGAGCAGAGCCATATCCTCACCCATATCTTTAATACCCTGGCGGCCGACAAAATGATCACTGACCGGCTTCGTAAATACAAGAGCTGGGTCAGCTCAATGAACCTTGACAATCAGCTGCATGATCAGACCATTGAGATCCTCATTGAAGCTGTCACTTCACGTTATGATATAGTACATCGCTACTACAGGGTAAAACGAAACATCCTCGACCTCGAAGAACTGCAGGATTACGACAGGTATGCTCCCCTTCCTTCTCTGCCCGGGCAGAAAATCAGCTGGTCGTCCTGCAGGGAAACCGTCATCTCCTCCTTTTCTTTATTTTCAGAGGATCTTGGGGAAATTGCGAAAAAGTTTTTCGACAAAAACTGGATCCATGCTCCGATAAACCATGGCAAACGTGGGGGGGCATTTGCTCACCCGTGTGTACCTGAGGTCCACCCCTATGTCCTCGTCAACTATACCGGGACATTAAGGGATATTTCAACGGTTGCACACGAGTTGGGGCATGGTATCCACCAGGTCCTCGCAGCGGAACGAGGATTCTATAACAGCGACACCCCGCTTCCTCTGGCGGAAACGGCCTCCGTTTTCGCTGAACTTCTGGTATTTAACGCCCAGCTTGACCTGCTCTCAGATAAAGATGAGAAACGGGCATTTATATGCCAGAAACTGGAATCAATTTTTGCAACCGTCTTCAGACAGACAGCGATGAACAGATTTGAACATCTGATGCATACATCCAGACGCAGAGATGGTGAATTAAGCACTGAAACATTCAACAGCCACTGGATTGATACCCAGCAGCCAATGTTTGGAAATTCCGTCAATCTGAGAGAAGATTATGCGATCTGGTGGTCCTATATTCCTCATTTTCTGTCAACCCCGGGGTACGTATACTCCTATGCATTCGGAGAGCTGCTGGTTCTTGCCCTCTACGGGCTCTACCAGCAGGAAGGCCAACCCTTTGTTAAAAAATATATTGAACTGCTGTCAGCCGGCGGCTCCGCAACTCCCTACCAGCTTCTGAAGCCCTTTGGTATCAATCTCGACAGTCCGGCCTTCTGGCAGACAGGACTCACAGTGATCGAGGATATGCTGCAGCGTGTTGAAGAATAACGGAGTTTCCAGTTGACACAAACAGACTGTCCTCACGGCCCCACATTCATTGAGGATCAAAAGTGGATGCGCAGGGCATTAACCAATGCGATGAACTCCTACAAAAGGGATGAGGTACCGGTAGGTGCGGTACTTGTCCTGGATTCTGCAATTATCGGCGAAGGAGGCAACAATTCAATAGGATCACATGACCCGACAGCCCACGCCGAGATTATAGCCATCCGTAACGGAGCATCCGCGGTAAACAATTACAGACTCCCCCGAACCACCCTCTATGTGACCCTTGAGCCCTGTATCATGTGTATGGGAGCAATACTCCATGCACGCATTGAGAGACTGGTCTATGGCACCAGTGACCCCAAGACCGGAGCAGCATCCTCCATTTATAGTATAGGAAGTGACGACCTGCTCAACCACAGTTTAAAAATCACCGCGAACGTTCTGCAGGAGGATTGCGCATCACTGCTGAAATTATTTTTTAAAGAAAAAAGAAATATCCGAAAAAACAGTATATAAACAACGCCCTGAGATTATTTCCTCCATTATTTACTTTTTTTGATTGCCAAATGCTCCCCGGCAGTTTACATACTACCTCACAATTTTTATCCATTTAAGGTGTTCCGGCAATGTGATTTTCCAGAGCAGCCTTCGATGTTGGAGAGGTGACCGAGTGGCTTAAGGTGCACGCCTGGAAAGCGTGTGTACGAGAGTACCGTGAGTTCGAATCTCACCCTCTCCGCCATACCATGTCTTAACCCTGTAATTTTAACCAGTTACGGGGTTTTATTTTTTTGTATAACACGTATACATCACAGTCCCTTCAGCGCATTGATTCAACTGTTTACTCTCCTCTCTCACCTGCTTTCCCAAACCACCTTGCACCTGCAATGACAAGTAGAAATAGCAGCAGGCCGAGCCAGATAACATGACAAAAAAGAGCATAACGGGCAAAAGGATTAAACGTCAGAGTGACCTGTTCCGTATTTTCGGGCAGCAGGACTCCCTGAAACACTTTATTCACAACAATAGTTTTCGCCGGCCACCATTTACCATCCCGTAGAATGGTCGCGTCCCAATCCCTGTGATACACCTGACTCAGTATCATAACTGACTCTTTATCAGTGACAGAACTAAACGTTACGATATCCCCTCTATCGATAATTTTTTCCGGTAACACAGCTATATTAAGCGGTTTTTTCAGCTGCCAGGAACCATTAACGACAAGATCCGGAGAATCCACCGGGACTTGAATGCATTCACCCATTCTGGAGAGCGATCTATAAAACCGTACATTGGCCTCGGTTCCCACATATAAAAGATAAGGATTTTGGATTTTTTCTCTCGTTAATAGAAGAGAAATATTACTCATCCAAAACATAACATCATCGTAATCGGGCAGGATAAAATGATTAAGTCTTCCATTGGTGGACATCTTCCCGCCAAGCGCAGCAACCAGGGTCTGATATTCTCTGGAGGATAAACTGTCATAAGAATGGAAAGAGGAAATTCCCAGATTGGCGTTATAGTTGGGCGGGAGAAGTCGTAGTTTTTGATCGACAACAGCAAAGACAGACCCCTGTGCCACATTTTCCTTTAATAAATGAATAGAAGGAGAAGTCATTGCGATATGGCTCCTTTCCTGTCGCAGAAACTTTGGATAGGTGAGTAGTGCCAGACTTAAAATGAGAGCCACTAAGATGGCCCGGGAGGTCATCAAGGTTCCGAGAAGACAAACGCTGATCAGGCAAAAGAAGAGAACCATAAACCAGTCAATTTGCAGTTGGGATTTAACGCCCCAGGCTGATACAAGGAAGAGAAGAGAGAGTAGACAAATAAAACTGATGAGACCTCGCAGCCAACCTCTTTCCTTTTGCAGACAGGCTTCGACCCCGTAGGCGGAAAGTATGCAGACCGGAATATAAATGGCTCGCATCGGATTATGTCTGGATATATTGAACAACATGTGATCAAGGGCCCAGGTGTAAGCTGACTCACTAAGAGAAAGCACACAGAATAGAAGCAGCAATACCCACCATGGAAAAGTTCGCTTTACGTTGAACAAAAATGAAGCGCAGACAAAGAACAGGATAAGAGGAGTGATACTTATACCCTTGTACTGTAGAGGGTAGCTGCTTTTAATTGGATTGCCAAAAATTTCCGGATAAAAAAAGGACAACGCATATCTCTTTGCATCAGTAATGTTTTGAATAAACGGCAGAACTCCAGTGAAATAGGAATTATCCGGGGAAATACGTTGAGAGTTGAGTGTTGTTGTAATCAGATCTGCATATATCGGAAATGACAGCGTTGCTCCAACCAAACAGCCACTTACAAAAAACAAAACCCTCCAGAGACCTTTTTGTTTATCAATAAGTATTGATTTTGAAAATTCCCAACTTCCAAAAACAATAAAGATATAAAAGTGAAAAATCACTGCCTGCGGGTAGCCGCTGAGCAGTAAACTGTATATGCTGAATGCCGCAATAAGCCATCCCCACCAGTCGATCCTTCTACTCAACCTGGCGATGCTGTACAAAACACCGGCGGACCAGCACCAGGTGGAAAGCATCATTGGAAATGTTAGCCAGAAAGAGACAATAGGACTGGTAGCAAGAATGGTTCCACCTACGAGACCGGCGAGAGGACTGAGATTAATCTCTCTGCATAGGAGTATGATAAAAAGCCCCATGAGATAGACTGACGATAGAGAAAGGATCGTGATAAAGATGAACGGGCTGGAGGTGATTTTAAAAAGAAGGAAAGAGGGTAACCATGACGGACTGAATCCAAAAACCTGACGTAATGGTTTTCCAATTGCGTTTTTTTTGGTCCAGAGAGCTAAAGCTCCGGAGCGGGACTCATCATAGTGACCTGTGATAACAGGAAGAAAACCTCGATAAAAGTCACTGAAGAATCGATTTTCGATATGCGTCACATCCGGATAATCAACTGCCGCAAGTTCAGCCGCCTGCCGATGAGGACAGACAACTTCTCCCAGTCCCCAGAAGGGAAAATAGAGTGTGGCAAGCATGACGGAATAGAGCAACACTGCTGAAATATAATTTCCGGGCCATTTCATACGCTGGCTTCCTGTGTCATCTTCGAATAAAGATACAATACACCCCCGACCAGCCCGTTTATATTGAGCAGTAAATAGATGATTACAGCCAGCAGAATGGCATCAGAGGGGCAAACCCCATAGTAACCGAAAAAGAGAACAAAGAGACCCTCTCTCACTCCTATTCCCTGAAAGGTGAGAGGGATCATTCGTATAAGCTCGATGAGTGGAAGCATAATAAAAAACGCGTTCAACGGGATTTCCAGCTGCAGGGAGAGGGAGACAATATAGCATCCGAAAAACCAGATAAGACGTAACAGGACTGAGAGCAGAAGCGCCGTCCCGAGGAGATCCCGTCTTAATGTATACATGCTGAGATAAGAAAACAACCTCTCCAGTTTCTTGAGTATACTGTCCCCTCTGTTCCTGAAAAGCTTGGAGAGAAAGGTGAGAACAACAACCTGAAACCTGCTGGAAATACTCAGCACCAGACTAATCGAGATGAAGAGAAAGATAAAAACCACTGCCACCATATAACGGGTCGGAAGTACTTCTTCATCGCCAATGAAAAACAGTGCTCCAAGGCCAACCAGCGCCATTCCCAGAAATCCGACAAGCCTGTCGATATAAACGACTGACAATGATTTAACAAGACCATCTTTGGGGAAAGAGCGTGACATGAGAAGGGTCCGATAAGTATCGCCGCCAATAGTTGATGGCAGGAAATTATTGAAAAAAACCCCGATAAATGACGCCGACACCACCTGACCGTAACCGGGGCGTTCGGATTCTGCAGAGATTCGGTATAATACCTGCCAGCGGTATGCCATCAGACCAAGCATCAGCAGGTTTAGCGCGTAAGCCGGCACCAGCAGAACAAGGTCGGCATTTTTCAGTGTGTGTGTTAATTCGGCAAATGAAATTTTGCTCAGGAGAAACAACAGCAGGAGAAATCCAAGCAAAAAACTAAAAACCTTCCTCAGCCTCCTGGGTCGAACCTGATATTTTTTGCTGGATGTGGTCAAGATTCGTTATCACCCTTTTATTTTTCTCGCCACAACAATTTGGGAGGGGTATGCATACAATCGCAGGGACAGTCTGTTCAATTCATCGCTGAAATTATCGTAATAGCTCCAGACGTAATCCGTATCAGTTTTCCCGGCGCTGAAAAAACTGCCGTTGTGATCGTATAGATCCGGACCGGGAGTTAATTTTTCAGACATATCAGTTGCATTTGTTAAGAGTGACAATTATGTGATCAATTTCCTGATCCGTCAACGCCTCATGAACCGGAATGGACAATATTTCACCAGAAGCACGTTCGGTTACCGGCAATTCCAGATCCGGGCTAAAATAGGGTGGCATACAATGCAGCGGTGTCGGATAGTGTATGGCCCATTCGATTGAATTATCTTCAAGCTGACTGATTACCCGAGCTCTCTCCCGACAACGAATAACAAACTGATGATAACCATGACAACAGTCCTTATTCCGGGACGGCAGAACTATTGACTCGCTGGTAATTTCAGACAGGTACCTGGCAGCGATATCCTGCCGCCGCTTCTGCCAGACCGGCAGGTAGCGCAATTTTACCCGTAGAATGGCCGCCTGGATTTCAGACATTCTGGCGTTCATGCCTGG
>JAFDME010000277.1 GCA_019306075.1 Deltaproteobacteria bacterium
GTTAGCCTGGTGATATGAGTCAAAGTCTTTTTTTCCGGCTTCTGCCTCCATCGCCTCAATAGCCACTTTGATTTGCTCTAAATGTTTTTTATCGATCATCTCAAGTGCAAGTTTTGCTATAACCGGCTCAACCACCCTGCGAGCTTCCAATATTTCGAAGGTATTGGTACCATGGTCAAAAATTGCTGTTCCCTCAGTTCCGATAGCGAACTTGTTGGATTTCACATAGGTGCCGTTGCCTTTTTTCGTTTCAATTACACCCACCAGGCGCAGTGCGCTAAGTGCTTCACGCACTGAGGCCCTACTGACACCTGCCTGTTCAGCGATTTCCATCTCGGACGGCAGCTTATCGCCCAATCCATATTGTCCAGAGTCGATTTCTTTAATCTGTCAGACAACTTACAGCCAAAGCGGGTGTTTGTCAAGGAACCCTCATGTTTCCAATAAATCAGTTTTCCTCCGCATGCGTTGCATAAACCAGATAAACCATAAAAAGATAAATGCCGGCATGTAAAACCATTGTTTGGCCATACGCTCTGCCTCTACCTGTGCCCAAAGCAGTTCCCAGCCAAAATCAATCCCTGTTTGTTGGGCCTGGCTGCCGAACCAGATATCTTCTACCAGCATTTTATCTCCCTCCATGGCCAGAACCAGTCCTGTATTCTCTTTAAGCCTGGAGTTTCCATTCTCGTCTTTTTCTCCAAGGGACAAAAGGGCATAGCGTTCAACTTCCTCACCTGCAAAATTTTCCCCTCTGAATTTAAATCGCATCATCTGATTATCCGGCTGCTCCGAAATAGTTTCGCTAAGATTTTCAAGACGAACGCTCTGGTAAGGGTTTTGAATTTGGTCCAGCCAATACCCCGGTCTTATTAGAGAAAAGGCAATAAGAAGCATCGCAACACTCTCCCATATACGGTTTTTCACCAGGAAATAGTTCTGTGTTCCACTGGCAAATGCAACCATTGCGAATACAGCCGCGACGATGGATATTACCACCTCCCACCAGTGATCAAATCCAAGTAGAAGAAGGTGTGAATTAAAAATGAAAAAGAAGGGGAGTAACGAAGTTCGCAGGTCATAGTAAAAGGCATAGAGACAGGTTTTGACCGGATTGGAACCAGCTACTGCCGCTCCGGCATAGGCATCAACTGCAACTGGCGGTGTAGTCCCGGAAATTAAACCGAAATAAAAGACAAATAAGTGGACAGCAATCAAAGGAATAACTATTCCGTTTTGAGCTGCAAGCGTGACAAGAGGTCCAGCCATAACAGAGGCAACGACAATATAATTTGCTGTTGTCGGCAACCCCATCCCCAAAACAATGCACATGACCGCGGTAAATGCGAGCATGCCCATGATACTTCCGCCAGACACTGCCTCAACAACTTGCACCATCATCATGCCAAGACCGGTTACCGAAACTACACCTACAATAATGCCTGCAGCAGCCATAGCTATTACAACACCTGCCATATTTCTGGCTCCGCGACTTAAAGCCTGAATCAGATCCCAAGTCGAATCTACTACTTCACTGAACTTCAACGACTGCCCGCGCATAAGCCGCATTACCTGTTTTTGCAATACCATTTGTGTGGAGATCATGGCTATTGCCCAAATAACCGATAATTCAGGTGACCATCTTTCTATCATCAGACACCAGATCAGTACCCCGACAGGCAGTAGATAATATATCCCTGATAAAAATGTCGGCAGAAGATCCGGCATATCATTATCAAGAGTAATTTCTCGATTTCCAGCATGGTTCTCATAGCGTGTGGCAACTTTTGCCAAAAATAAAAAAGTTATGGCTATGAGCAGAATGACAACCGGCAATGTATAGTCGCCGCAAACAGCTTTTATTGCAGTAAGCAGGAAGTAGGTAAGGCACAGACTGATAATGACAGCCGATATTCCCATGGCTGTGGAGAGCATACGCCTGCCCAGAGTTGTCTCAGTTGCGGCACGACTGAAGGTCGGCATTTTTAGTTTCACTGCTTCAAAATGAACTATGCAGTAGAGACCAAAATAGGCAAGTGTGGCAGGGAAAAACGCGTGTTTGATGACTTCAAAATAACTGATACCCACATATTCTGTCATGATAAATGCTGCAGCACCCATGACCGGCGGCATGATCTGCCCGTTGATAGATGAAGAAACTTCTACAGCTGCAGCCTTTTCAGCTGAAAAGCCCATTTTTTTCATCAGGGGAATGGTAAAGGTTCCAGTGGTCACAACGTTAGCTATAGCTGACCCGGAAATTAACCCGGTCATTGCAGACGAGACAACAGCTGCTTTGGCTGGCCCCCCTTTGAGGTGCCCGAACAAAGAGAATGATAAACGGATGAAATAGCCCCCAGCTCCGGCCCGATCCAGCAGGGTTCCAAAGAGAACATAGAGAAAAATAAAACTGTTGGAGACACCGATAGGAAGGCCGAACACTCCTTCGGTGGAAAACCACATATGCTCGACAAATCTGTTAGTGCTGATTCCTCCATGGGATAATATTTCAGGCATAATTCTGCCAAAGAAGGCATAAAAAATAAAGAGTAGACCGACTATAACCAAAGGTATCCCAACTGCTCGTCGCGTTGCTTCAAAGAGAACCAACAGACCGACTACAGCAACGATAATTTCACTTACAGTACGTGCCGCGCCCCCTCGAAGAGCGATATGCTGGTAATTAACAACAATATAGAGACAGGTAACAAGTCCTGCAACAACGAGTAACCAATCGTAATACGGTACTTTGCCAAAGGATGCTCGCTTTGAGGCAGGAAAGTAACAAAAGACCAGACACAGGGCAAAAGCCAGATGAATGGCTCTTTGCTCAATGTTGGTCATAAGCAGAAAATCGGTTATGAAAGGAAGCGGAGTCGCGATATATATCTGGAAAAGTGACCAGCAGAGCCCTACCGCGAATAGTACTCCGGCAATAGTTTTCCCAGGCTTTCTGCCTCCCGCATCGGTAGACTCCACCATCTCTTCCAGTTCTTCCTGACTTTTACCCAAGCTCTCAGTTTGTGCCATAACCGATGATCTCCATTTCATTGCTTTTAAAGATAATTTGTAACTATTCAGGTAGGTTAAAATTCAGAAAAAGGAAGTATCAGATGTTCGATTTGAGGGTGTCTGTGGCCCGGACGGCCACAGTCAAGCCCCCAGGGATGGGTTTATGGCGTCCCTCAAAGCGAACATCTGATACTTCCGACCTGTTTGCAACCCCAGCTGAATAGTCACGATAATTTAAGCATAGCAAATGAAAAACAGGGCTACTCTTTCGAGAGTTTCCCTGTCTTGATTCTTACTTAACCAAGCCGACCTCTCGGTAATACTTCAATGCTCCGGGATGATAAGGAGCTGTTCTTCCTGCAACAGCAGCCCATTCACGGGTAAGGTTCTTATACATGGGAGATTGCTTTTTAAATCTCTCAATATCATCAAATACTCCCTTAACCATATAGTAGATTGTCTCATCTCGAACATCAGCCGAGGCAACGACAGTACCCGGGGCACCCCAGGACACAACATCTTTTTCCTGACCTCGATAACTACCTGCTGGAATAGTCATCGGTGCCGCATCCGATCGCTCTGCAATCATTTTGTTGATCACTTCATCATTAAGAGGAACCAAATCTACCTCGCAAGTATTGGAAGCTTCAGTTATCGTGGCCGCGCCGACCGCAGTCACCCAAACAAAAGCATCAATTTTACCGTCGCAGAGTGCAGTGGCCTGTTCCCGGGTGGTGAGTTTTGTCTCCTGCTTAAAAAAGTCTTTGGGCTCAGCGCCATATCTTTTTACTATTGCAAAAACCTGGGTTTCTGTGCCGGATCCGACTGCTCCGGTATTAACAACTTTACCTTCGAGATCTTTGAAACTTTTGATCTTCGCATCTTTCCGGGCCACAACGTGCATAGGTTCTTCAACGATAGAAAAAAGAAAACGTAATTTCTTGTTTGGGCCATCTGCCTTGAACATGCCCTGACCATTCCACGAATCCAACTGAGCACTTGCCATAGCCATGCCTACATTAAGATCTCCGGCCTGAATAGCACGCATATTTGCAGCTGAACCACCTGTGCTTTCAACGGAACAGCGAATATTGTGGCCATATTTTTTACGCGATTTATTTGTTACATTGCAGATATATCCACCAGTGGGGTAGTAACTACCACCCATGCTGGCCGTTCCGATGTTAACATATTCTGGCTTACCAGCAGCATGTACAGATCCC
>JAFDME010000278.1 GCA_019306075.1 Deltaproteobacteria bacterium
TGCCGTTTTTTTCAGTAGGTATGATGTAATCAAGAACAGGGCCAATACCCAGACTGCGTCCCTGAAAACCACCGTTAACTGCTCCGGCCCCACTGTCATCGGTAATCTGTTCATAGAGAAATGCGTTAACCCCGAGACCAAAAATCCCGACATTGGTAGGTAGAAGCTGCTGGACACTCACCTCGGCATGTAATACTGAACCACTATCATAATCCGTGTCACTGTTTTCCGTGTTAAAGGTTACACCGCCATGAAGTGCAGCATTAAATCCTGTCTTCGGATTGCCGTAAACCACACCGAAAGTAGGATCGAAAGTCCAGTAGTTGAGTCCAAGATTGGCGAGCTGGCCGACCTCGTAGTCACCCGTTGGAGCATATATTGGAAAAGCGATATCGTACTGCAAGGAACCGGTTTTCCAGACTAGCACAGCTGGAACAATTGCTATATCAGACAAACCACTTACGCTGTCAGACCGGGATAAATTCTCCACAGTACCTTTAACGTCCATCCACAGCAATGGCACATACAGCCCTGCACTGTAGGTAGCTCCCATAACCTTGTTTTCAAGTGAATAAACCGCACAAACGGTAACCGAAGTTGCCGAGACATCAAGTCCTGTTGATACCAGTCCACCAGTGGAGATGGTTTTGGTTCCATCAAATTCCGCATTATAATTGAGAAACAGGGGCTGGATGACCCAACCGGATTGTGAAGGTGCCACATCAATCAATGTCGCAGCACTACCTGGAACATAATGACCGGCCCCCCCTTCTTCAGCACCCACCGGAGCCGAAATCTGAAGACATAGATAAAACGATAAAAGAAAAGAAAACAATAACTTGAACATTTGAACCTCCATCAATTAATTCAACAGAATACAATGCAAAATCGTATCATTGGAAAATGAAAATACACTCTCTATCCAATATGAATTATTATTCCCATCATTACTATCCGAAAACTGCTAGATTGAGAGCTTTATGGAAAACAGATAGACAGTCTGTCATTTGATTTTCCAGAGAAGTCTTCCCCCTAAAATTACCGCAGTAAGACAACCCACCATTCCGATCAGTGAGAATCCACCCGCCAGTGGCGGCAATTGTTGACTCAAAAGAATACTCGAACCCATAAAAAGAGAGGCAATCAGCATCCCTGAAACCAGCCTGTTGGTGACAACTTTGAGATCCTCCAGTTCGTGCCTGACCTTCAATTTACCGGACTGGAGACGGTCAAGTATTTCGGCAATGTTGCGTGGTCCCTGCTTAGCCAATCGGTCAAGATCCCGCACCGAGCGACTGATTCGCCGCAACCACCGTTTAGGATCCAAACGTTCCCGCAAAAGTTGCTCTTTAAATGGTTCGAGCACTTCGGCCAGGCTGAACGATGGATTGAGTTCACGGGATGTGCCCTCCAGCATAACCAGAGTTTTTATGAGTAATGACGCTGCCGAGGGCATAAGGATCTGGTGACGCCGGACAATTTCGGTAAGCTGATCGAGTGCCCCACCCAGATCGAATTCCTCAAGTGAACGGGTACCATGTTCTATGATAAGATCGCTTACATCGGTTCTAAAAGCAACCCGATCAACATCCTCCGGTGCAGAACCGGCACGGAGTAGTAAATCGGCAAGGCTTTCAGAGTCACCTTGAATGAGCATCATAAGTAATTCAGAAAACAGTTCCCGTATAGAATCATCCAGCCGCCCTATCATACCACAATCGAGAAGGCCGAGAACCCCGCCATCAAGGAGCATGTAATTGCCGGGATGTGGATCCGCATGATAGAAACCATCACGAAAAATCATGTTCAGAAAAACAGTGGCTGTTCTTTGGGCGAAGATATCGAGGGCTTCTCCAGAGGCTTGAATTTCCGAGGGTTTTGAACCTGGAATTCCCACCAGAAGATCCATGGTTAATACTCGTTTGCTGCACAGGTGACGATAAACCTCGGGAATGCAGACGCTATCGTCTTCGGCAAAGTTGCGGGTGAACCGCTCCATGTTGCGCCGTTCTGAGGTAAAATCAAGCTCATGTAACAGGGTTCGCCGAAATTCACGAGCTGTTGAGACCGGCTGGTATGGACGGGCATCGGCAACATGATCATTGAGAAGTTTTGCCAATACCAGCAATAGATCCAGGTCAATATTAACTTTTTCCTGAATATTATCGTGCTGTATCTTGACCACAACATCGCTGCCATCTTCCAGCTGAGCCCTATGTACTTGGCCAATTGATGCGGAAGAGAAAGCTAACGGATCAAATGTTGCGAAAAGTTTCTCCGGCGGTTGACCCAGCTCTTCGGTGATCAGTTGCAGAACAGTATCAGGTGAATCAGCCGGCAACTCGGATTGGAGTTTGCGCAGCTCTTCTGCTATTTCGGGTCCCACAATATCAGCTCTCGTACTAAGAACCTGGCCAAGTTTTATATATGTCGTCCCCAGGGAAGTGAGAGCCAGGCGCAGTCGTTCCGGCAGTGGATTGTCGCGCATGGCCCGGATTTCCTGACTTTTGAGCATATCGCGAAAAGACTGCAGGGGTATATCACCAAACCAATCATCCAGGTTATACTGCCTGAACGTGCCAACTACTTCACGCAAGCGTTTTGAATATTTTGGATTGCGGATAACATCAATTATCTTCATTGTTTACTCCATATATTTTTCCCATTTTATTCTAGGAAGATATGTGATAACGTATGATTACGTATGAACTATCTCTTTAACCCCATAGAACAGTTAGATCTTACCTGCGATAATCCTGCTGAATTTCAGCATAAAGTCATCGGTTGGGATATTGATCATGTTCAGTTGGTTCCTGGGAACTATTGTATTAACGTCGATTTGGTTCATACACAGAATATTCAGCTCAGCAATGTGACCCATTATATTGGTGTGCATGAGCGGGGTTGTATCCCTCCAAGGGCGTGTGCCATTTCTCTACCGACTCTTTTAGGTAAAGATCCTCTCTATTACTGCGGTACAATTCTGCAAGGAGACGAGTGCCCAGTTCTGATATCAGGAGAGGAATTTGAAACCTTTTCATCCGGTGGCATCAACTACTTCACCATTGTCGTGGACACTGATTTACTCAACAGGGAGGCTGTTCTGCTGACCGGACACCCATTTACCGCCCAGATACAATCACAGCGGGTGATTATTAAGAAACAGGATCGGCTGCGGTTGGTACAAAAGATATCGATGATGATGCATGAACTAAAATTTTACCCGCAACATCTTTCCACCGTGCAGCAGGAACTATTGGAAAAACAAATTGTGGAACAGCTGCTGCTGTCTATCCATACACCCTCCGGGAAAAAACTAAAAATTCCCAATCGGCGGCAGGTGGCATGGAAAGCCGAACAACTCATGCGACAAAATCCACAACAGCAACTGGACATTAAACAAATCTGCAACCGCATTGGATGCTCAGCCCGCACCCTGCATCTTGGGTTCAAGGAACGTTCTGGCATGACACCCGGGCAATATGGACGTATTCTGGCCCTGAATGGAGTACGACGTCAGCTTATCCACCTGCAACCCGGAGAAAACATTTCGGAAATCGCCATGGCCTGGGGGTTTTATCATCTGGGGCGTTTTTCCGAGCAGTACAAACAATTATTTACAGAGCTGCCCAGTGTTACAATAAAACAGGCAGGGTAACTGTTCAGCAGCACTCCAACTACGTCCATTTTAGCCTTCTCGAATAGCACTCGTATGCTTCAAAGTCTTAAATGAACGAATTTGAAGCACTGATGAATAACAGCGAAGCGGTGTCATACAGAGCGGTGGTTTAGCAAATATCGGAATACCACCTGAATAGTTACCAGGCAGGTTAGGTTCTTAGTTCATATCGTCCATAACTTCCTGTAAGGGTGCCCCATGGGAACCGGAAGGGGGCTTTGTTTCCGTGATTGCAGCAAGGGTTGTGGCAATATTTATTGGATTTACTTCACGATAAATAGTTTTCTGTTCAATGCCTGCTCCAGCAAAGACAACGGGCACAAAAGAATCATAGCGCCAG
>JAFDME010000279.1 GCA_019306075.1 Deltaproteobacteria bacterium
TTGTCGCCGTTGTTCAATGTTGACCGAATGATCGATCGCATGAGTCGTGTCATAAAGATGATGCTGGTGGCGATGATCCTGGTTAGCATCATGAATGTCATGATTATGGCCGTGTTTGAACGTATAAACGAAATCGGTACCATTGCCGCTATTGGTACTGTGCCAAATAAAATACTCTCCCTCTTTATTGTTGAAGGATTCCTGCTTGGACTTTTTGGCACTCTGATTGGGGTTATTATCAGCCTTATCATCATTGGTGGTATGAACGTTGTCCAGTTAAGTTTCGATTTTGGTCGCCAGAAAGGTTTGTTGTTGGCGCCCACTATCGGAATAGGTGATGTTATCACTGTGACCGTCATCGTTATTCTTATTTCTGTTCTTGCAAGTTTGCAACCGGCCTGGAAGGCAGCAAGAATGGATCCGATTACTGCGCTGCGACATGTCTGATTTAATATATTCAAGGAAAAAATTATGCTTCACAATATCCGCAAAATTATCCTGTCCTCTTTCTTACTTCTCCTTCTGTCAAAACCAGCCCTGGCTCAAAAGGATGAATTTATTATAGTAGTGGCTGCAGAAGGAACAGAGATCACTTCTCAAATCAGTAAAGTTGCCGCACGTGCTCCCTACTTCCTCTTTTTTGACAAACAAAACAACTTGTTGCAAGCAGAAGTGAATCCCTATGTGAATTCAACTGGCGGAGCTGGTCCTAAATCAGCTATTTTTCTTGCTGAAAAGAAAATTAATCTTATCATTGCCGGACAATTTGGTCACAAAATGCTGGATGCACTCAAACACCATACAATAAAAACTGTTAAGCGACAGGGTTCTGTTATCGACGCTGTTAAGGAGCAGAACCATGCACAATAAATTTTTCTTTTACCTGAAAATAACTATTGTAATTCTTCTATTATCTAACGGAGGATCAGCCCTGGCCCAAGATGGCAATGAACTCTTACGCCAGTTGGATGCCAATATGCAACCTGCATCCTATGAGATGTATCGAAAGTTGATAAACATTGAGCCCGACGGTAAAAAGAAGGAGTTTGTTCTCTATACCGTAAAGAAGGGTGAGGATAAAATGGTGGCCCTTTTTATGTCACCAGCCAGTGAAAAAGGTCGATCTACCCTGCGTCTGGGTGACAATATGTGGCTCTATATTCCCAATGTGGGCAGGCCTATACGTATAACCAGTCTGCAATCAGTGGTGGGGGGAATCTTTAACAACTCTGACATTCTTCGCCTTGATTTCAGTGTGGAATACGATGTCCAGCAGGTTGAGGATAAAGGGGAGAGCTACCTTTTGGAGCTCAAGGCAAAAACCAGTTCGGTCTCTTATGATCTCTTGATGATGACCATGGATAAAAAAACCGTGTTGCCAACCAACATAGAATGTTACGCAATCAGTGGTATGCTGATCAAGACCTTACACTATTCAAAAATAAAGGATTTTGGCGATGGTCTGGTCAGGCCTTCCATGCTTGAAACGGATAGTCCCCTGAACAAAGGATACCGTTCCGTTATGCTCTTTGCCAAGGTACAGAAAAAGGATTTCGCCGATGAGGTTTTCACCTTGAACTATCTCTCCAAGGTTGATGAACTACGTTAATACCCGCCTGGTTTTGGGCCTAGCCCTCTTGTTTACTGGCCTGTCAACCATCTGCTCGGCAACAGACGAATTCAGTTTCGATATTGAAGAGATCGAGAAAAATCCACTTGAATGGGGTGGTTACGCTGAATTCAAATGGGAGCATATAGATATCAACCGGGGTTCAGCCTTCAGCCTTCTCAACCTTGCTGACGATCCAGTGTCAAATATGGATCGGTTAAGCGGTCGCCTTCAGCTGGATGGTTATTACAACTGGAACATACTCAGCTTCAATTGGCTCCTCAAGGCTGCGGGGCTGCATGATAACCTTGGTTGGATAGATAGTGCTGATATCTACGAAGCTTATGGCAGTCTGAAACCCTCACCTTACGCAACCACCAGCCTGGGCAAAAAATCCTATAAATGGGGCAAAGGATATGCCTGGAATCCTGTTGGCTTTATTAACCGACGAAAAGATCCGAACAATCCTGATGAATCTCTGGAAGGCTATGTAACTGCCGAAGCGGACATCATAAAAAGCTTCGAGGGTAAACTACAAACCGCAGCCCTGACCGGCGTACTTCTTCCCGTCTGGGACGAAGTGAATGATGAGTTTGGTGAGCGAAACAATCTCAATCTTGCGGCAAAACTCTATCTTCTTTTCATGGATACAGATATCGACCTAATTCTTCTAACCGGTGATAGTCGCTCGACCAGTTATGGACTTGACTTCTCCAGAAATCTGGCCACTAATTTCGAAATACATGGAGAACTGGCCTGGACACAGGACAAGAAAAAATTTATCCTGCAGGAAGACAGTATTCTTGCAGTCAGTGAGGAGGACGTACTATCGTGGATTTTGGGGATCCGCTATCTTTCTACAAATAATATTACCTCCATTATCGAATATTATCACAATGACAATGGGTATACGGAAGAGGAGATGACCAACTTTTACACGTTTGCCAGGGAGGCAGGTGAAGATTTTCAACAGACAGACAGTCAACTGCTTCTTCAGTGGGCTCGTGATATGAGTCTGAAAAGTTATGGCAGCCCTCAACCTGGTCGGGATTACCTATATGGCCGTTTCAGCCAGAAGGAGCCCTTTAATATTCTCTACTTAACTCCGTCCCTGACTACTATTCTTAACCTTGACGACAAAAGCTATACCCTTACCCCTGAACTGATTTACACCCGTTTCACCAACTGGGAGATACGTTTACGTTTCAGTTATCTTAACGGAGCCACTTGTTCAGAGTTTGGCGAAAAGCAAAACAGTAACAAGCTGGAATTTCGATTAAGATATTTTTTCTGAGCGTGTTTCGTCAAAGACGGTCGATGAATTATCTTTTTTCGAATATAGTCATGGCGAAGGTTTGAATTTTCCGCTAACGCCTCAACAGAAGCTTTCTACTGTTGCTCTTAAGGAAATCAACCCGACCGTAGCTGAAGAGGGAAAACGCTTACTGTTCCCCCTCTTCATCGTTTGTACTGAAATAACCATAAAGTCTCTCAATCTACCTAATCGCTTCAGCATCATTCACCTTGCCATGGTATCACTGCGTAGTCGATAAATCAGCGTGCCGCAAGATCACTTTGCTGACAATCTCAAAGTCACTTCACTACTAAGAAAAACTGTTAATGTTGCTCATTAAAAGCGGAGCAGCAAACCAGTCTGATAAAAGACAAAGCTGGTTATCCACGCTAGACTAAGGCCTGTAATCAGGCTGAGTAGAGTAATTCTCAGGGAACGCGATTCAGACCAGATGGCAGCAATGGTCGCGACACAGGGAGTGTAGATCAAGCAAAAAAGCATGAAACTGATGCTTTGCAAGGGAGTAATATGACTACTCATCTGCCCAGCCAGATCCGAGCCGCCATAGATAACAGCCAGGCCGCCAACAACGATTTCCTTGGCAATGAACCCAAAGATCAGGGCTACCGTTTCCTGCCAGCCAATTCCTAAGGGCTGAAAAATAGGTGACAGCATCTGTCCAAGTTGTCCAGCAAAGGTTGCTGCACTGCCCGGTGGGACATCTGCAGGCATATGAATAAGTAGCCAGACTACCAGTACCCCGGCCACAATCAAAGTAGCTGCCCGTGTGAGAAAATCTTTAAGCTCATACCAAGTTCGCAGGCCTATACTACGTATGCTTGGGAGCCTGTAAGGCGGAATTTCCATGATAAAAGGTTCCGGGTCACCACCGATCCGAAAAAGTTTGAGCACTAGACCAGTAATAATAACAGCAGCAAAACTGCAGCCATAAAGTGATAAAATAATCCAGGGGGCAATTGCCGGGGAAAAGAATATAGCTGTTAAAAATACAAAGATCTGGAGTCGTGCTGTACAAAGAGTAAAAGGGATAAGAAGCATGGTCAGAATACGACTGTAGCTGCTGGTCAGGATACGGGTCCCCATTACT
>JAFDME010000280.1 GCA_019306075.1 Deltaproteobacteria bacterium
CCTTGACCCGCTTTTTGGCGAAGACCCAAAGTGGAAGGTCAAAACATGCCATTTGGGCGGTGCGGGAAATCTGGTGCTGAAAAAGCTCAGCCAATGGCGTGATGATCCGGAAATGGAAAAGGAATACGAACAAATCATTGTCAACATCGTGACGACCGCCTGTTCAGAGAAAATTGAAAGCGATACCCCTTTTGTCAAAAAGAACACAAACCCGGAAAACGGTGAGGTCTACGAATTTCGGGCCTTTAATGAAGCATTCGAACGTGCCGGAAAAGCACGTGTGCTATTTTTCTATGACGAAGAGGATGGCAACTTGATCGTTTGCACCAATACGTTTGAAAAACAAGGTGATCAAAACTTGTCATTCAGGCAGTGCGCTCGACTCAAAGAGCATTATTTAAAACAAAGGAGAGAACAATGAAACCCAATGATCTACATCCAGATTTGCAGGCATTATTCGACGAGGCGGCTTCTTTGTCAGACCCCAATCTTAAAGGAATGGGAGAGGCCAACCGTGCCTTAGCCGACAACCCTGAATTCGTCGCCAAAGTAATGGGCGGAATGTATATCAATAAAATACTCCATCAGTTGGACGTTCTTGATATAAGCAAAAGCCAGCTCGCCAAAGAGTGGGGCAAAGATCGTCAATACATCAGCTCCATTCTCAACGCCGAAAAACCAAAAAACTTTACGCTCAAGACCATGGTCGAGCTGAGCATGAAAGTGGGGCTTCGCATGAAGTTGGAATTTGAGCCGCTCGACTCGGCCTCTGAAAATGGGAAGATGCTCTATTTAAACAACGAAGACTATCCAGAAACTCGAGTCGCAGAAACCCCCGCAGACTACAACGTGAACCGCAATGTATCCTCTAACTCGGAGTCTAAATGAGAGACGATTGGACAAACGTGACGTTTGATTCTGTTTTGAGGCAGACGAAGGAGAAGCATAAACCGGAATACGAAGAATCATTGTTTTATGTTGGGTTAGAGCACATTCAAAAAAGCACAAGTCTACTGACAGGAGATGTCGGCATCGTACTTATAAAAACCGTCAAAAACCGATTTTCTGAGGGGCAAATTCTCTATGGGAAATTGCGCCCATATCTGAATAAAGTGCATCTCGCAAAAACAAGCGGGGTTTGTTCAACAGACATTTTAGTTTTTGAGCCAAGCGAATGTTTGAATGCACAATTCGCGCTTTTTTTCATGTTGAGCAGATCGTTTGTAAACGACATGTCTGCAAACACAAACGGGGTAAATCTTCCGAGAGTTCCGACGAAGTTCATCAACGCTTACTCGTTTCCCCTCGCGCCACTCCCTGAGCAGCGGGCGATTGTGGCGAAGATTGAGGGGCTGGTCAGCGATTTGGATCAAGGAATCGCCGACCTAAAAACCGCCCAAGACCAACTCAAAATCTACCGCCAGGCCGTCCTCAAAAAAGCCTTTGAGGGCGAGCTTACCAATTCAAAAATTAAAACCCGAATCGACAAGCTTGGGAGTGCCATTGAGAAGCCAAGATATGGAACATCTAAAAAATGTTCTACCGAACCCATGGGGATTCCGGTTCTCCGGATTCCAAACATTGGAAAAGGTATCGTTGATCCTACAGAATTAAAGTATGCCAAATTTGAAGACAAAGAAATTTCCACCCTTGCACTAAAAGAAGGCGATTTGTTGACGATAAGGTCAAATGGGAGTGTTGACCTCGTTGGGAAATGCGCGCTGATAACAAAGCATGATGAAAACTATTTATATGCAGGATATTTGATTCGGATACGGCCCAAGGCTGATGTGCTTAATTCAAAGTATCTATTGTATTGCTTGAGTTCGCATGAGCTACGAATTCAAATTGAAAATAAGGCGAAATCAACGAGTGGTGTAAATAATATTAATTCTGGCGAATTGCAGAGTCTTGAAATTCCGATCTTCCCTATTGAAGAGCAGCACCAAATCGTGCGCGAAATCGAAACCCGTTTGTCGGTGTGCGACGAGGTGGAGCAGTCGATTCTCCAAGGTTTGGAAAAAGCGGAGGCGCTGCGTCAGAGCATTTTAAAAAAGGCATTCGAGGGGCGGCTTTTGTCGGACGCCGAGCTAGCGGCCTGCCGAGCGCAGCCGGACTATGAATCGGCTGCGACGTTGTTGGAACGGATTCAGGCGGAGAGGGAGGGGTAATTTTATGAATGATAAGAAAAAGCAATCGATGATCCGGTCTTCGACGGCGGAATATCTGACGTTCGTTGCGGCGGGCGGAGAATCCGATTCCAGCGTGGAGATGCGCTATGAGGATGAGAATATCTGGCTGACCCAAAAGATGATGGGGGTTCTTTATGATGTGGATGTCAGAACGATCAATTATCATTTGAAAAAAATATTCAGTGACAACGAGTTAGAGGAATTTTCAGTTATCCGAAATTTTCGGATAACTGCCGGGGACGGGAAAAACTACGACACCAAACACTATAATTTGTCGGCGGTTATTGCGGTGGGATACAAGGTCAACTCCGAACGTGCTGTGCAGTTTCGTAAATGGGCAACGAATATCATCAAGGAATTTACCATCAAGGCTTATGTGATGGACGATGAGCGCATAAAAAACGGCGGCTCGATCCTGACGGAACAGTATTTTGAAGAACAGTTGCAGCGGATTCGAGAGATCCGACTATCCGAACGAAAGTTTTATCAGAAGATCACCGATATCTATGCGACCTCCATCGACTACGATGTTACGGCAACGGCAACTTGCCGGTTTTTTGCAACGATTCAGAACAAGTTGCACTGGGCCATTCATGGTCATACCGCCGCCGAGGTGATTGTGGGTCGGGCGGATCATCAAAAACAGAATATGGGGCTGACGACGTGGAAGGATGCTCCGGCGGGGAAGATTCAAGGGTTTGATGTGGGGGTGGCCAAGAATTACCTGACCGAAAACGAGATGGCTCAGTTGCAACGACTGGTTTCAGCCTATTTGGATGTGGCAGAAAGTATGGCGTTGCGAAAAATCCCACTAACGATGCAGGATTGGGAGACGCGGTTGAACCGTTTCATTGAAGCGACGGATCGCGATATTCTTCGAGATGCCGGAAAGGTGACTGCGGAATTGGCTAAAGCCCATGCTGAAAGTGAATTTGAAAAATATCGCATCGTTCAGGATCGTCTCTTTACAAGCGACTTTGATCGAATGATCCAGCAGATTGGCTCGGCTTCAAAGGCGGATGATGGAGAGGGATAGTTGACCGTGAAAGACGTAGCGCGGCATAGCCGTAACCAAAATAATAAAGAGCTTTAAACGCAGAGATGCAGAGAACGCTGAGTATCGCAAAGAAAACCCTCTGCGAACTCAGCGACTTTGCGTTGAAGAAAACTTGTCAGGAAAACAAGAGAATGACCGATTCAACGATTATTTCAAAAATCTGGAACCTTGCGGGCGTGTTGCGCGACGACGGGGTGAGCTATGGCGACTATTTGGAGCAGATCACCTATCTGCTTTTCTTAAAGATGGCTGAGGAGCTTAATCAGCCGCCCTACAGCAAAGGACTTAACTTTCCGCGTCTAAAGGATGTGGAGGGAAACGAGATCGAAGACGGCGAAATTTGTAACTGGGAAACACTGGCCGGAAAACGCGGGGCAGAGTTGGAAGCCTTCTACTCTCAGTTGCTTCGCAGTCTTTCAACCGAAAAGGGAATGCTTGGTCAGATTTTCACCAAAAGCCAAAACAAGATTCAAGACCCATCCAAACTGCTGAAGGTGATTGATCTGATCGATAAAGAAAACTGGAACCTGATGGGCGCGGACATCAAGGGCAAGATTTATGAGGGGCTGCTGGAAAAGAATGCGATGGATAGCTCCGGTAGTTCTGGCGCGGGGCAATATTTCACACCGCGTGCGCTGATTAAAACAATTGTCGCCTGTGTTCAGCCTAAGCCAATGAAGACCATTGCCGATCCAGCCTGCGGCTCCGGCGGCTTCTTTTTGGCGGCCTACGACTGGATCGTCGACTCCCATGCACTCG
>JAFDME010000281.1 GCA_019306075.1 Deltaproteobacteria bacterium
CGATCTGGGCCAGAGAATTACCGCCAGTTTACTTCCGTCAGTTCGCCAGTAACTCTCTGCTGGTACTTATACCCCCTTGTGGGGTGTTAGTTGTCGATAGTAATGGGGTAACTCCCGTGGGCCAAAGCTGTCTCAAACATGGTGCAGACATTTTCAGGTGGTACATCCGGCTGAATGGAGTGGACTGCAGCCAGCAAATAACCACCACCCGGGGCGAGCTCCTGTATTAGACGTTGAACCTCTTCCTGTACTTCCTCTTGTGTTCCAAACGGCAGCACCTGCTGAGTGTCGATTCCACCACAGAAACATAACCTGTCACCAAACCGGGCCTTTAGATCTGCAGGTTCCATATTTTTGGCACTGACCTGAACCGGATTCAGAATGTCGACACCAATCTCAATGAGATCCTCAATAATCGGGCTCACACTACCACAAGAGTGAAGCATGAGCTTGGCATCGGTCATGTTGTGAATCATGTCATAATATTCTGCGAGATACGGCTTAATCATCTCACGAAACATTGCGGGAGAAATAATTGTGCCACTCTGAATTCCCAGATCATCACCCACCCGAATAATATCAATATACTGTCCCGCTTCCTTTAAAAATAAGGCAGTACTCCCTTTGGCCACATCAGTCATGTGGCGTAAAATTGCATGCGCCATTTCCGGGTCACCTGCCAGATCCATCATAAACTTCGGCAAACCACGTAGATACCAGGCAGCTTCAAAAACTGAACTCAACCCTTCGTGAATTCCAACAATGGCATGGGAACTCTCTTGACGTAAGGAGCGAGCGCGCTCTGCCACGCCACTCACGTTGAGCATCATTTCCGGATTTGGCCAGGAATACCTGTCGATATCATCGGGAGTGCGGGCATCTTTTAGAGGTTGGGAGACCATGTCATAATAATATCCTCCAGGAGGGCGTTGCCAAGTTACCCCCCAACAGTCTTTAAAAGTGTCATTTGGACCATCCACAGCTGCGCAGTGTGAAGATGCAGGCCCCACTAAAGTCCGAACATCCGAGCCGAAACGAACCAATACCTCCTCGTCTATGCGAGCGTATTGAAAAGCACGGTCAAAAAGCTGCGTCTCCAACTCTATGCCCAGGTGTCTCTTCAATTTATCATATGCCGGCACCAGCATGGCAGTGGAACCATCACCACCAAAAAAAATTGGCACGCGATCAGGCTCCTTGTGGTTGATCGCAAGCAGTACTCTTTCTCGGCTGGTTAATGTCATATCTGTAACCCCTTCTGTAGTTTGTTTGTTAAGATAGGCTTGATTGATAAGCTAAATATTTCTAACTCCTGTTTAAGGAGATTGTCCTCTCAAGGATTATTGGTTAAATGATCAAATTCTAGAAGTCCGAATGGAGCTTGGTTCGCCTAGTTCGTTTGCACCGGGTAATTCCATCGCATCTGAGAAATGGCAGGCCGAATAATGACCGGGCTTGTATTCCTTCAGTTCTGGTCTCATTGTTTTGCACTCAGCCTGCACATATTGGCACCGGGGATGAAAATGACATCCGGATGGGGGATTAATGGGACTGGGAATTTCTCCCTTCAATATAATCGGCTGCATAGGAGAATCTGGATCTGGTGCCGGAATGGCCGACATCAATGCACTTGTGTACGGGTGCAGAGGGCTGAAAAACAGCTCCTTGCTGGGCGCAATCTCGACGATCCGACCTAAATACAAAACGGCCACCCGATCACTGATATATTCGACAGCACTCAGATCATGAGCAATAAAGAGATAGGTTAATTCAAACTCTTCCTGCAAGTCACCCAGCAGATTCAATATTTCTGCCTGTACGGAAACATCTAATGCTGAGACTGCCTCATCACACACGATAAATCGTGGATGCATGACCAGGGCACGTGCAATACCGATACGTTGACGCTGACCGCCACTGAAAGCATGCGGGAAACGCCTCAGATGTTCAACGTTCAACTTGCAGCGTAATGCTACCTCGAGTACTCGTTTGTCTATATCTGTTCCCTTGAACAGTTTATTTACTACCAGCGGTTCGGCAATTATATCCCGGACCGTCATGCGTGGATTGAGAGAGGAATAGGGATCCTGGAAAATCATTTGCATATGCGGACGAACAGCTTTCATTTTCTTACTGCTCAATCCTGTAATCTCATAGACCTCGCCCTTTCTGGGCTCAAAATGCACACTGCCGCTGGTTGGCTCAATGGCACGTAAAATAGAGCGCCCAATGGTAGTCTTACCGGATCCACTCTCCCCCACCAGTCCCAGAGTTTCCCCACTTTCAATATAAAAACTCACATCATCCACGGCTGTCACTGTCTCCGTCCCACCAGTACCTAAAAATCCAGTTTGCAGGGGAAAAGTTTTTTTCAAATTCTTTATTTCCATGAGCCTGTGGGGTTGTTCAGACATATCATTACTCCTAATTGACGATTATCAATTAATGGCGTCGCAAAAACTCTTCATTTTATTCACCTCTTATCAAAGAGACCTCAACTCTCATAAAGAAAGCATCTGACGGTGTGCTCAGGGGAGATTTGAGTTATTTGCGGTACATTTACATTGCAACGATCGGGTATATATTCAGAACAACGCGTATGAAAACAACAACCGGAAGGCCGCTCCATCGGACTTGGGATCTGGCCTTCTATGGCCACCAGACGGCCACCTTCGCTTTTACCCAGACGTGGAATAGCACGCAATAAATTCATGGTATACGGATGCTTCGGGTCATGAAAAATATCGTGTCTGCTGCCCTGTTCAACTATCCCACCTAAATACATCACAGCAATCTCGTCGGCAATTTGAGCAATCACCCCAAGATTATGTGTAATGAATATGATCGCCATTCCAAGTTCTTCCTGCAGTTCCTTCATTAAATTAAGCACCTGGGCCTGAATGGTAACATCCAGCGCTGTGGTCGGCTCATCGGCAATAAGTAAAGAAGGATTTGATGAAAGTGCCACCGAAATCATGGCGCGCTGCCGCATGCCCCCTGATAGTTCAAACGGATACTGTTTAAACCGTCGCTTAGGATTGGGGATGCCGACCCGGCTGAGCATATCTATGGCAATCCCCTCGGCTTCTTCTTTGCTGACATTACGATGCGCACGAATTGCCTCCATGATTTGATTGCCAACTGTATAAACAGGTGAAAAAGAACTCATTGGTTCCTGAAAAATCAGCGATATTTCACCACCTCGAATGTTGCGAATCTCAGGACTTTTAGGCTTAAAGCTGGTAATTTCGGCGATTTCACCATCTTTACAGTGAAACGTAATCGAAGAGCTCTTATGAATTATGGCGGACTTAGGCAGAAGCTGCAAAACAGCCCAGGTGCTCACACTTTTCCCCGAACCGCTTTCTCCCACCAAACCTAGCGTATGACCACGCTTCAGGGATAAATTGACTCCGTCAACAGCGGGAACTATCCCCTCATCGGTTTTAAATGAAACTTTGAGATCTTTTATTTCCAGTAAGGGGTCACCCTTGGCTAAGGAATTTTCTGCTGTTTCCATCAATCTACTCTCCATTATCTCTGAAACGGTTGTTTTCTAGTGGTAACTCTGTGCGAGGCTCTGGATTATCATGATTCTCAATATCCCGATGCGCACCTTACCCCCCGCTCACAGAATACGGATCTGCAGCGTCCCGTACCCCGTCTCCAAGAACAGTAAAAGCAAGCACTGCAACCACCACAAAAATTGCAGGAATAAACAGCCAGGGTGCATGCTGAATTGTCCGGATACTCTGTGCAGCCTGTAATAAGACTCCCCAACTGACAGCAGGGGGACGAAGACCAAGTCCGATAAAGCTGAGCGCAGTCTCGCTCAGAACCATGTACGGGAAAGAAATAACAAGGTCAACGATGATGTAACTGCTAAAGGCTGGTAATAAATGACGCCCGATGATCCGCGGTGCTCCGGCACCCACCACGCGAGCTGCAACAATGTAGTCTTCGTCGCGCAAAGAAAGAATTTGTCCCCTGATTCGCCTT
>JAFDME010000282.1 GCA_019306075.1 Deltaproteobacteria bacterium
CTCATCCTCGATGTATACTCTGAGTGGCAATTTGCGGCCCTTATCTCCTTATGCCGGTTAGCCGCAATAGACATACCAATGCCGGTTCCACAAATTAAGATGCCGAGACTACACGAACCATTTATGATATGAGAAACGGCTTTTTCGGCAAAGTCAGGGTAATCAACCGACTCGGTTGAAGAACATCCAACATCAACGACCTCATACTTCAGATCGCCGAGAAAGGCTTTAATAGGCTCTTTTAACTCAAAACCACCATGGTCAGCACCAAGAACAATTTTCACAGTACTCTTTCTCCGCACAAATTCAATCTATCCTACTTTTCAAAACGTTTCATGGCCACAACAGCATTGGTGCCGCCAAAACCAAAGGAATTTGAGATCGCAGCCCGTATATTCATCTTTCTTGCCACATTGGGAACATAATCCAAATCACATTCCGGACTCGGCTCCATCAAATTAATAGTAGGCGGAGCAATCTGATGAGCCAAACTCAATGCAGTAAAAACGGACTCGATCCCCCCTGCAGCCCCAAGCAGATGACCTGTCATGGACTTGCTCGAACTGATGGCAAGGGCCCTAGCATGATCTCCAAACACCGTCTTGATTGCCTGAGTCTCACATTTATCATTCAGTGGAGTCGAAGTCCCATGTGCGTTGATATAGTCAATATCCTCAGGCAGCAAGCCGGAATCCTGCAGGGCTAATTTCATCGCTCTGGCTCCCCCTTCCCCATCCTCAGGTGGCGCGGCGATATGATACGCATCACTGCTCAGACCATACCCGCACACTTCAGCATAAATATCAGCACCGCGGGCAACAGCATGCTCATACTCTTCAAGAACAAGCATTCCCGCACCTTCTGACATAACGAAACCATCCCGATCCTTATCAAAAGGCCTGGATGCCAGCTGGGGAGAATCATTTCTTTTAGACAACGCTTTCATTGAAGAGAATCCGGCAATTCCAAGAGGACAGATAACAGCTTCTGTACCACCGGTAATTATCACATCACTGGAACCATACATAATGTGACGAAATGCCTCGCCTACAGCATGGGTGCCGGCTGCACAGGCAGTCGTATGCGTCATATTTGCACCTTTTGCCTTCAGCGCCATGGAGATCTGGCCGGATGCCATATTGGGAATGCACATCGGGATGAAGAATGGTGTTATTCGCCGCGGTCCTCTTTCCACACAAACCTGTGCCTGTTTGGCAATAGTCGGCAATCCACCCATACCGCAACCAGTGATCACACCAACTCTGTTACAGTTTTCTTCAACAACTTCAAAGCCGCTGTCTTTCACTGCCATAAGAGCTGCAATCAGACCATACTGCACAAACAAAGCGAGATGTTTAGCCTGCTTTTTTTCGAAATAATCTTCAGGAGTGTAGTCCTTCACCTCTCCAGCGATTTTCACTGCATACTCATCGGGATCGAACCGGGTAATCAGATCAATTCCACTGACACCCGAGCATAAATTATCCCAGCTCTTTTCCACCCCTATTCCCAGAGGGGTAACAAGGCCCAGTCCTGTAACTACCACCCTTCTTTTCACAATAGCTACTCCTCGTTGGACTCCATTAACGGCCATGAAATGCACGTCTCAACAATGACATCACTTCACTGCCATGAAAGCGCTGTGATCAGGAACCGGGAGAGACATTGCCAGACGTCTGCATAAGTTGTAACTTGTTGCAGCAATACTTCTCGCGGTCCCCTTTTCTCTCACAAAACAGATGACTTTCGTATAAACACTGACAGATACACAGGAGAAAACCGAATAAAAACTCTCTTCCCGCAAAAGCTATTTTTGCTTATTTACGTAATCAATGGCGTCCTGAACTGTAGCAATTCCTTCCGCATCCTCATCAGGGATTTCAATGTCAAACCCTTCTTCCATTGCCATAATCAACTCTACAAGGTCGAGAGAGTCAGCACCAAGATCGTCGACAAAAGATGCATTGGGCACAACTTTTTCTTTCTCAACACTTAACTGCTCAACAATTATATCTATCATTTCCTGGTCAGTAGCCATATTTTTCTCCTTTATTTATTTAATTACACTGAGTCTGCGAAACGCCAGAAATCACATACCCCAGTCATACATCTTCTTTATTAGTACCTTACTCCAGAAAGCCTGTCATAAAAAAAAATCTAAAGTGCTATTAAACTCGTTTGGTTAATATCAGCAACAGATAGCGAAAACAGAGAGACCTTCGAGGTACTTATCCAACTATTTTAAAAATTCCGGTTTATTCGGGTTAGTACCTTACTCCAGACTTTTGTAATAAAAAACAGGTAAGTGTAGACTCCGACAAATTCATAAATATCTTTTAAAACTGTATGGATAGTATTGGCAACATGGTACTCATCCCGCCTCTCGGAACCAGGCAGGTACCTCCTTGCTCACATATACATCCCACCATTAACATGCAGGGTCTGACCCGTTACATATCGACCATCATCTGACACCAGGTAGGCAACAGCACCGGCAATATCTTCTGTTGTACCAAGACAGCCAAGAGGAATTTCGCCCATCAGCTGCTCTTTGACATCATCACCCAGCAAATCGGTCATTTCCGTTTTAATATAACCCGGAGCAACACTGTTCACAGTGATATTCCTGGAACCGTATTCACGGGCCATGGCCTTTGTCAACCCTGTCAACCCAGCCTTCGCTGCAGCATAGTTTACCTGACCGGCATTACCCGCAAACCCGGATACAGAGGAAATATTAACAACCCTTCCCCACTTCTTCTTCATCATTCCCCGGGAAACAACTTTGGAGCAGAGAAAAACGCCTTTCAGATTTGTATCAATAACTTCATCCCAGTCAGATTCTTTCATTCTTGCCATCAATCCATCCCGGGTAATCCCGGCATTATTTACAAGAACTTCAATCGGCCCGACTTCGCTGACAATTTTCTTTACAGCCTCTGTTACTGCTGTGGAATCTGAAACATCAAAGCCAACGGATCGAGCACGGCCACCGTTTTCCTCTATTAATCTCTGCGTTTCAAGGGCGGCTTCAGGGCGACTCACATAGTTAATGTAGACCAGGGCACCCATTTCAGCTAATTTCAAACAGATGGCTCGACCGATCCCCCGACTGCCACCGGTTACCAGCGCAATTTTCCCGTCAAGATTCATGTCCGCGCCTCTCCTCTATTTTGTTTATCAATCTGGGTATGATTTCAAACAGGTCGCCGACAATACCATAATCAGCAATATCAAAAATTGAGGCATTTTCGTCTCTGTTTATGGCCACAATAGTCTCAGCTGACTGCATCCCGGCTGCATGCTGCACAGCACCTGAAATACCACATGCTATATAAAGTTTGGGAGCTACAGTTTTACCCGTCTGTCCAACCTGATGAGGATATGGAATCCAACCCGCATCAACAACCGCACGAGAAGCTGAGACCCTGGCATCTATGGTATCTGCCAGCTGTTGTATAAGTTCAAAACCCTTCGCACTTTCAAGTCCCCTGCCACCTGAAACCAGAATATCCGCTTCCTGAATATTTACGTGTAAAGCTTCTCCAACAACCATTTCAAGAACCTTTACACGACCAGAAAGTCGCGTTGAATCCGGCTCTATATCAATGATATCACCCTTTCTAGCAGCATTAAACTCACCCTCTTTCATCACTTTTGGTCTAACAGTGGACATCTGTGGCCTCGATGATTCGCAGACGATAGTGGCCATTATATTTCCACCAAAGGCGGGACGTGTCTGTAGCAGAGCACCATCTTCTTCACGGATTGCAAGATGGGTGCAGTCAGCGGTCAACCCGGCGTTCAGGGTGGTTGCCACACCGGGAATAAAGGACCGGCCAATGGCTGTCGCTCCGGCCAGCACTATCTCAGGCTTATGTTCTTTGATCAGATCGGTAAGAACAGCACAATACCTTTCATCGGTAAAGGCCTCAAGAGCAGGGTGCTCAATCCGGTAAACGACATCAGCCCCATAACCTATCAGCTCCTCGGCG
>JAFDME010000038.1 GCA_019306075.1 Deltaproteobacteria bacterium
TTTGGAGGCCATGACCGCACCAAGCCCACCACGACCTGCATAGCGGGAACAGACGCCATGCGGATCTGAACAGGCAAGACCGCTGGCCAGCAGTAAATTTTCTGCAGCGGGACCAATGGTAATACAGCCGGCTTTTTCACCAAATTTATCAGTCAGCAGATCAGATTTTTCATAGACACCTTTACCGGCAAGAAAACTGCCGTCTATAAATTCGACCTTATCCCTGCCGATAACAATAACCTGCCAGTCTGAATTTTTATCCGGTGCATCTTCCAGCGAAATGCAGCGCAAACCCTGCCGGGCAATGCGGGTACCAACTATTCCGCCGGCATTACTCTCTTTAATGCCTCCGGTAAGAGGGCTTTTAGCACCGACGCTCAAACGATCCGAGCTTGAAACTGTCGTTCCAGCAAGAACTCCGGTACAGAAGAAAAGTTTATTCTGCTTACCAAAAGGATCACAGGTAGCAGGAACCTCACGGCTGACGAGGCGGGAGGAAAGAGTCCGCCCTCCGAGCAGATACTCCCGGCCTTCAAACTCCTCCCTCCTGCTCTCTCCGGTTGCAGTATTAATTCGTAACATGGAAAACATTCTTTTCCTCCGTCTATAATGATAATGAGTTGGATAATTCTATTTCCTGATTACCACTCACACTCAGCTACTAACAGATGACCTTCTTCTAATTTCGCTGGCAGCAAGTGTTGCGGCAGGGTACCGGCAAACAATCCCGCAGCGAGGCACGAGCGTGGACGTTTGTTGGTATCCTGCTGCAACACTGAGGTTCAAGGAACTACCAAATAATGAACCTGAGGTTCAGTAGTAATCAAATTTTATTTTGTCCTGATTATCTCTATTTTTTACCATATTCCCCATTCCCTGCAAGGGTAATCGAACATGGATACAAATATTGTATACAATTAACCATCTCATTTACTGAGATGGAAAGACTATTGGTCTGCCCCGGAATTAAACCATCTCAACCGGAGAGCATTTGTTACCACGGAGACTGAACTGAAGGCCATCGCTGCACCGGCAACCATGGGATTAAGTGTCGGTCCGCCGAAAACTGCCAGCAAACCAGCTGCAACAGGAATGCCCACCACATTATATCCAAATGCCCAGAACAGATTCTGTTTAATGTTATGCATGGTGGCTCTGCTGAGACGAATCGCGGTGGTAACACCGGCCAGATCACCTTTTATCAGAACAATATCTGCCGAATCAATCGCCACATCAATACCGGTGCCCATACCAATACCCACATCAGCCCGGGCAAGAGCCGGTGCGTCGTTTATTCCATCCCCTACCATGACCACAATATCACCACTTTCCTGAAGTCTGGCCACCTCGCTTTCTTTACGGTCAGGTAATACCCCGGCTATAACCCTTTTGATGCCCGCCTGTTTAGCTATTACCGCAGCTGTCTCCTCATTGTCTCCAGTAAGCATAACCACCTTAAGCCCCATGGATTTTAACTGTTTGACGGTTTCCGCCGCTTCAGCCTTCAGAGGATCTGCTACTGCCAGCATTGCCGCAAGTTTTGTATTAACTACGACATATAAAACTGTTTTACCATCTTCAGCCAATGATCTGGCCTGTTTTTCAATATCTACGGACAGCCTCAAAGGATCTTTATCCCGGGCCAATTCGCTGTTTCCGATAAACAGATGATAGGAAATACCACTTATTTCGATTTCAGCTTCAACACCCTGTCCTTGAATTGCAGCAAAGGAATGCGGTTTCTGAATAGTATATCCCTTCATCCTGGCCGCCTCAACCAGGGACTCCGCCAATGGATGTTCCGATTTCAGCTCAGCTCCAGCCACCAGGCTCAGCAGCAACTCTTCATCAAAGTCATCCAGGATGATGCTGTCCGTAAGAGCCGGAGTACCCCGGGTGAGCGTTCCCGTTTTATCAAATACGACACAACTCACCTTGCCGGCAAGCTCCAGCACCTCCCCGTTTTTCACCAGAACTCCAAGTTGCGCTCCCCTTCCGGTACCAACCATTATCGAGGTGGGAGTGGCAAGCCCCATTGCGCATGGACAAGCGATAACGAGAACAGCAATAAAAATCCTCAACGAATAGCTGAACCCCGCATCCCCAATGAGATACCAGCTTAACCCGGCGACGAGAGCTATTGTCATAACAGTCGGCACAAAATAGAGACTAATTCGATCAGCCAGATTTGCAATAGGAGCCTTAGAGCCCTGGGCATCCCGTACCAGCTGCACAATTCTGGCAAGCACCGTCTCTTTGCCCACTTTTTCCGCCTGCAGGGTCAATGCTCCATTCTTATTTAAAGTGCCGCTAAAGAGATCATCTCCTGCTTTTTTGGCAAGAGGCAGGCTTTCACCGGTAAGCATCGACTCATCAACGCTGGAGGAACCATCAATAATAACACCGTCGACAGGCACACGCTCCCCGGGCCGAATAAGGATATGGTTGCCCACCACTATATCGACAACCGGGATCTGCACCTGCTCCCCATCCTGCAAAAGGGTTGCCTTTTCAGGGGCCAGCTGCATCAGCTGCCTGATTGCATCAGTTGTCCTGGCCTTGGACTTTGCTTCAAAATATTTCCCGAGAGAAACCAGGGCAATCAGCATCGCCGCAGACTCAAAATAGAGATCATGGGCCCGTGCCACTGCATCAATACCAAAACCAATTTCCACCAGATTCCAGGTGGAATAGATAAAGGCCGCACCTGTCCCAAGAGCTATAAGTGAATCCATATTGGGCACTTTTCGCAGGAGAGCAGGAATGCCTGTAAGATAAAAATTTCTTCCCATCCAGAGAACGGGAAGGAGAAGGACAAACTGGATCAGGCCAAAGGCAAGAGGGGCTGAGGAAGGGTCTATCTGCCGGGGCAGAGTAAGACCTATCATATGCCCCATGGAAATCGCCATGATGAGAAGTGCCAGGACAAATGACGGCACAAGACGGGCGCGCATTACACGTAATTTTTCCTTACCATCTTCCAGAGTGGTTTCATTCTCCTCAGATTTTTCTTCGGCGGAAAAACCCAGGTTACCGATGGCATCCTGAATAGTCGCCAGCCCAGTCACGGATGGGTCATAATTGACCTGCGCCTGTTCTGTTGCCAGATTGACACTGCAGGTCTCAATCCCCTGCAGATTACCAACAACCTTTTCAATACGTGCTGAACAGGCAGCACAGTGCATACCGCCTATTTTCAATTCAAGTTTTTTTTCAGCCATCCAAAAAACACCTTAAGAATATGCTTTCAAATAGAAGAAGAGTGATTATTGTCAGAAAAGTTGTATCCGGAGATAGCACAACTTTAACTGGAGAATAACCATGGAAACCCTGAAAATCAACGGAATGAGTTGCGGACACTGTACAAGTTCCGTGCAGAAAGCGCTGGAAGCAGTACCGGGACTGTCCGGCATTGTTGTGGACCTGAAAGAGGGAAAAGCCACATTTGAAAACGACGGTGCCAGCCGCGAAGATATCCGTGCAGCTGTCAGTAAAATCGGCTTTGAGCCCGGAGAATAAGAAAATTTTTGCAGCTATGAAAACAAGAGTGATCTAACCCAAATAAATCGGATCAGGAGAAATAAATGTACTGGAACTGGAAAACAGGCGGGATTATGCTCGGCCTCAGTTTTTTTCTGGCAGTGGCAGCAATTAAACCAATTGGAGTTTCAACCCAGTTTGTCATTGCTGACGGGATTATGGCGGCTGCCGTGGATCCGACTCTTATACAAAAAGATAAAAAAGCCAAATCCGGCTACAGCAGCAGTAACGCTTATCTGAATAAATCGGGGGGCAAATATGCCAAATCAGTGGCAAAACCGTTAAATTACAGTTTCGTTTTTGTTCTGAGCATGTTTCTTGGCGGCCTACTTGGCCGCATTTTAACAAAAAAAGAAGCAGGGAAACCTGTAGTGAAACAGATCCCTTATACTCATGTTCACCGCTTTAAAAACCGCGTGCTTCTGCGCTACGGCCTCACTTTTGCCGGCGGCGTCATTGTTCTCTGGGGCGCCCGCCTGGCAGGTGGATGCACCAGTGGTCATATGATGAGCGGTATCATGCAGACCTCAATCAGCGGTTATATTTTTGCCGCAGCAGCTTTTCTCGCGGCTATACCAACCGCCAGATTTATCTATAACAATACAGGTGGCACCAATGAATAATATCTTACTGGCAATTATCCTTGGCACTCTCTTTGGTTTTGTTCTGCAGCGGATCGGTGCCGCCGACCCTGATAAAATCATCAATATGCTGCGCCTGAAGGATTTCCACCTGATGAAGACCATTCTCGCCGGTATAGGCGTCTCCTCAATCCTGCTGTTTGGAGGGATGGCTACAGGACTGGTGGACGGCGGTCATCTCAGTGTGAAATCCATGTACTGGGGAGTAGTGGCAGGAGGAATCCTCCTTGGAGCTGGCTGGGCCATGTCCGGTTTTTGTCCGGGAACCGGTGTGGTGGCAGCAGGAACGGGCAGAATCGACGCCCTTGTCTTTCTGCTCGGCGGCCTTGCAGGTGCCGGACTGTACGGTCTGATGTTTGGAACATTAAAGTCCACTTTTCTTATGATGCCACTCTTTGGGGGAAAAACAACACTTGTTCAAACCGGAGAATATCCGGCCATTCTGAACACAGTCACCTCCCTTCCGGGATGGGCCGTCGCGGTCCTTATAGGGGTAGCCCTCATCTGTATCGGGGCACTGCTGCCAGGCAACACCTCCGACAACAGATAGCAGCAATACCAAAAGACAGGATGCACATGAAGGGCCCGGCCGCACACCACTTGAAATCTGAGGAGCTGCAAACTTACTCCTCAGATTTCTTTTGTGTTTCAATGGCTGCCGCCCCTCCGGCCGCTGCAATTTGCTGTTTCACCTCGTCACTGATCTGGTTTCCCCCGCCCTCCATTTTTGCAATTCCCGGTACTTCAACAATCACTTTTCGATGAGCATAATGTATGCCTTTTTTGGTAAGAGCCTCGGTGATACGCCTGAATGCCTCGCGGCGAATAACAAAGTGTGTACCCGGATTGGCGGTAAATTTAACCCTGATGGTTAAAACAGAATCTCCCACCTCTCTTATTCCCTGGGATTTTATCTGTTTAATAAAATCTTTTCCCAACGCGGGATCATCAAGCATTGCTATTCCCACCCGCTTGATAATTTTTCTCACCTGATCTACATCAGTGTCGTAGGGGAACTGCAGGTTAAACTTCACAACAATGCCCCCACGCATGTAGTTGGTAATTGCTCCCAGGTCGCCATATGGAACTATCTGCAGCATCCCTCTATGATGGCGCAGCATCACATTCCTGAGTGTTATCTTTTCAACTGATCCGGAAATCGAGGAAGCTTCTATATATTCTCCAACCCTGAATGCATCATCAATAAGATAGAAGAAACCGGACAAGAGGTCACTCACCAGTTTTTGTGCACCAAATCCAATGGCAATACCTACCACTCCGGCTCCCGCAAGTAACGGCCCGATATTTACTCCCAGAGACGAGAGAGTGAAGAGAGAGAGCATGACTATCATAACGATGCCCAGAAATTTTCTTACTATGGGCAGCAGAGTCTGAGTGCGGTCAAGTAAAGGTGCGCCTCCCCACTCACTCTCACCGCCTTCATCCTCTTCAACACTCATTTCTCCGTCGCCGGAAAGCAGATTGTTGATGATTTTATCAATCAATCGCCATAGCACTACAAAAATAAAAACAATAAAAATGACCTTTTTAGTAGCTGCAACAACCAGTGGTGTATAAGAGTTTTCAATACCCCAGAGATGCAGCAGCCAGAACAGAAGAAGGCTTGCTAAAACCAGCCTGCTGAGAGAACGCAGATATGAATGGAGAAGGTCCGGTTGATCATCGATACTCTTCTTCTCCTGATCTGTTTCCGTGATCTCATCATGGTCAACAGAAATCACAGAGCCAAAAAACCGGAAAAACCAGCCTGTAATGTTGTCACAAATAAAAAAGAGAGGGATTATTAAAAGACTTACAAAAAAGGCCAGAGTAAATTGAGAGTCAGACAGCAGTAACCTTTCGCTCCAGACAAGCCAGAGAATAAACAGATAAAACTCCAGCAGATAAAGCCAGGATTTGGCAAACTGCTTGTGAAACCATATCGCCCCGCTTTTCTCTGAAGAAGAAAACATTTTGCGGCTGATTATCTTTCGGTTCAAAAGAAGAAACAGGCCAATTATCAGAATAGATATGGTTCCGAATATAAACTTGATAATAACCAGACTGTCACCTTTCAGCCCACCATATTTCAACAGGCGGACAGACATTACTCCAATGATGATAACAGAAATAAAAATAGAGTTTATGCGATGCACAGTCCTGGCAGTTTCATCGTCCCAGGGAACCAGCCGGATCTGCCCTTCAGCAGGTGAAAACAAAGTCTTTGAAATTAAAATAGCTGTCCAGATAACAATGCTTGTGAGCAATACAGTGAGGTAGAAGGGACAGATAATAGAAAAATAACTGGAGTAAAACAATACATAGACGATATAGGAGGCAACAGTAAAAAAAAGAATTGCAAAGAACTCAGGCACAGCACTGATCAGCCCAAACCACAATTTCCATTGCCAGGGAAGATCAGCAGCAGGAAATTCCGGCCGCAGCCTTTTCAGTACGAAACGCAAGAATAGCCAGGCTAAAGCAGCGGCAGTTGCAAAGACAACGAAAAGAAGAGAAAGCATGCCACTGACACTGGAAAAACCGCTTATCCCGGCAAGAGTGCGGAAAGTTTTTTCCAGATCATAAAGTAATCGGGTTTTATTGATATTGAGAATAGTTAAACGCCAATAGGCAAGCTGCGAATAATTTTCAAGAAACAGCTGCATACTGATCAATGTATTCTTCGAAAAAAAATCCGTTTTTTCTGCCGATTGCACATCCTCTTCCAACCCTGCAACCGGCTTGATCTGTTCAGTATCAGCTGATTGACTGTTTATGGCTAAGACACCTGGGAAACCGGCTGAAGAGGTTATAGCAGACAGGAAAACGATGCAGAGCATAAGTGTGATACAGGTAAAATTATGCTTTGTTTTACAATAACCAATACACTTTGTTTTCATCATACAACACCCTCTTGCTGACTATGATAGAATCAAATACAACCTTATTAAGCTGATTCGAAAAATGCCATATCCTTTAAAACTTCGACTGCAAATGATTTTTTGATTACCACTGAACCTCAGCTTCATTATCTGGTAGTTCTCCTGAACCGCAGTGTTACAGCAGGATACAGGCAAACGTCCACGCTCGTGCCTCGCTGCGGGATTGTTTGCCTGTATCCTGCTGCAACCCTTGCTGTCAGCTAAATTAGAAAAAGGTCATCTGTACTGTCAGTACCGGAGAAACAGACGACAGAAAACAACTTAACCCGAAAAGTCTGAAGACTTTTTAGTATGACTGGATAAGTGCCTTGTTGCTGGCATTCACCAAATTGATTTAATAGAATTTATATTTTCTTGTTTTTTATTACAGCTTTTACGGAGTAAGGCACTAAAGGTTATATGAATTACTCGAAATCAAGGAAAAAAACCTGTCCGCCATGCCCCCTGTGCTGTACATCGGCCACCCGCACCCTGGTCAGCGTAAACGGCAGGGACTACCGTCGCTGCGACCAGTGTGAAGCAACCTTTCTCAACCCGAAAAACAGATTATCACGTGAAGAGGAATATGCTCAATATCTGCTGCACAAAAACAATACAGAAGACCGTCGATATCGGAAATTTCTCTCCAGGCTGGCAACCCCTCTGCTCAAACGGCTGGTGCCGGGCAGCAGCGGACTTGATTACGGTTGCGGGCCAGCCCCCCTGCTGGCGGCCATGCTCACTGAAGCCGGCCACAACATGCGCCTCTTTGATCCTTTTTTTCATCCGGATCAGTCAGTGCTGAATCACACTTATGATTTTATCACCTGTACAGAGACTATTGAGCATTTTCACAGACCGGCACGGGAATTTAGCCGCCTGGCAGGGATGCTGCGACCGGGTGGATGGATGGGAGTCATGACATGCTTTCAAACTGAAGACAAACTTTTCTCATCCTGGCATTATCGCCGGGACCCAACCCATGTAATCTTTTATCGGGAAACAACCCTGCACCATATTGCCGAACGATCAGGTTTATCCTGTGAAATTCCCACCAAGGATGTGGCACTAATGCAAAAACCGGTTTATCCGAAAGTAATTCCTCCGCAAGAGGGATGGGAATAGGAGTTAAGATTATCGGATACATTGGATATCATCCAACTACCCAGAGGGTTGAGTTATTAATATTGGCCAGCACTCTGTCACTTACGCCCTTGAAGATATTTTTCTCCCTGGCAAGTCTGCGCCCCATGACAATGGTCCAGTAGCTGTGAGATTTCATAGCCTTGACAATCATCTGGGCAGGCTCAACACCAGCTTCAACATTGATACGATGAATATGGCTCCCGGGAATCTGACCCTCCTTCAGGATCTGTTCAGTGGCATGGAAATGATAATGACCGTCCCCATCTCCCTTAAGATGCTGTTCACACCACTCTCTGCCCCATTTTTCATAAAAGTCCTCTTTCGGAGCTATATTGCCATCGCCGAGCATAGAGGCGGCGTGAAACAGGAAAATCTCAGCCTCCTTATCCCCCTGGAGGATAAAAGCCAGATGATCGACAGCATCCAGGGTATGCAGGGAACAATCCACCGGCACCAGAAAGTGACGCTTAACAGGCTTGCCGCTGATGATCCACAGGGGCACCGAATGATCCTTCTGCCAGAGAGTTGCAGAGATGCTGCCGAGAAGCATCTTCTGCAGGCCGGAAATATCTCTTTTGGCAAGGACAATGGCATCATAGGTGCCTGACTGCCCCTTTTGCAGAAGGGTATCAGCAATACCGCTGTAAGAGAAAACAGCCTGATAATCCACCTGCTCCTCAGAAAATCCATTCTTCTGGAATTTGGATCTCAGAAGAGATAAATGATTGGTTGCTGCTGTTTTTTTCTTTAAAGCAACCGGGTGTGACAGTGCCACTGAAGTGATATCGCCAAGCAGCCTCTGGCTCTCTGTTACACCTTCAATTTGGACGACAGTAAGCAGATCAAATCTCACATCATCCCTACCTTTAAAAAGATTCGACAGATAGTCAACGGTGGATTCGTCAAGGCCGGTATTACCAATAGCAACCAGTATTCGTATCTCCATGAAACTCTCCTTTGACTTTATCTGATCCCACTTCGGCCTGAATCCCTATAAAAAAACGGCAGCCCGGCTTAGCCCAGTAAAATATAGGCCAGCAGGACGAGCATAAGCGTCCAGACCGCTATTGCTCTTTTTCTCGCTCTACTCGCCTTTGACTTTTCCCACCACGTTGCAGGATTAATTCCCTGGACCATAAATGTTACAATTCCCGCAAGATTCACACAGATCACGTTCGCCAGGGTGAGTTCCAGGGCTTTAAGTCCCAGGGCCGGTTCTCCGGAACCAATGAGAAGTCCTGCCGTTACCAGGGGGGGCATAAGTGCGACGGCAACCATCACACCAATCAGTGAAAGCTGTCCTCCACTGGTAAAGGCAAGAACTCCGGCGGCACCGGAGGCCAGGGCCAGCACAAGATCACTGAACTTCACCGCCGTGCTGCGCGCAGCTATCGCCTCTATGGTCGGGTCAACATGGACAAAATATCCTATCACCATGCTGGTCGCCATGGCCAGCAGAACCCCTGCACCAGTTGCCTTGACCCCTTTCATTAAAAGTTCTCTATCACCCAGAGTGTTGGCAAGAGCCATAGCCACATTGGGGATCAGGAGAGGTGCAATCACCATGGCACCAATTATTATGGCCATATCGTTTCGTATAAGGCCGATGGCTGCCACTACGGCCGACAGTTCAACCATTGCGAGATATGTGCTGTTAATTCCGGCACTCGCTATAATGTCATTATACAACTCCTGCCTACTGATCCGAACGGTCTTACCAGTCCCCTCCGCCTCACTCTCTTCTCCACTCTCACTTGAATTATTCCTTATGCGTGGAATCGATGCTTCCACATTAAGAAGTACTGCTGACGACCCGGGCAGATTTCCCAGATACGGTTCGAGAATATCAAAAACTATTTCAACTTCACTGGCGGCGAGAAGAATCCTGATTCGTGCCCTGTTATCACTGATTTCATTCGACCAGTATTCATCAAATGTCTGCTCATGCAGCAATTCAGGAATATCATCAGCCCGCCCCTGGGGTAAAACTATTTCAACAATCCGTCTGGCCATAATAAACCATTTTTACGCTGACTTCCGATTCCTGCCCCTTTTGCAGAAAATAATATGTTCTTCCGCTTTATAAATAAGTATCCGTCACTCTCTGCTGGACAGACCTCAACCTATTGAAACAAAATGAGATTTGCCTGAAAGATCTTCCTCAGGTAATTCCAGGAGTACCGTTGTCCCTTCCGAACCTGTATTTTTGATGGAGATTCTACCATGATTTTCTTTCAATATGCCATAGGCCATGCTGAGACCAAGCCCGGTCCCCTTGCCAAGCTCTTTGGTAGTGAAAAAAGGATCAAACACCTTAGCAAGATTCTCTTTGGGAATTCCGTTTCCTGTATCTGAAACTTCGAGAAAAGCCTTTTTTTTCTCTGTATCGCGATAGGTTTGAAGCGTTAAGGTGCCACCTGCATTCATCGCATCAAGAGAGTTGGTGATGAGATTGATCAGGACCTGGCAGAGTTGATTTTTATCAGCATTTACCGCGATTTCATGTTCTTCAAGTCTTTTCACAACATCAACATGCATAAACAGTTTCTTATCGCGTATGAGACGCAGTCCTTCCGCCACAAGATCATTCAAATAAAATATCTCCTTTGTCGGCCGGGTCTGACGACTGTAGGCCAGAAGATTTTTAACAATATCTCTGCACCTTTCTGTATCCTCTAAAATAAATTTTATATTCTCCTCCAGCGGATGGCTTTCTCCCAATTTTTCCTGCATAAGAGTTCCATAGAGGAGTATAGAGGTCAACGGATTATTGATTTCATGGGCAACACCTGCTGCAAATCTCCCAAGAGATGCCAGTTTTTCCGACTGAAAAAGCTGCATTTCTGCCTCTTCCAGTTTTTTCTGCACAGCCTGCTTTTCCCGTAGATCATTGAATATTGCAGCGGTGGCAGTTTCACGTCCTTCTTCATAAATAATTGCCGCAGTCATCTCCACCGGTATTTCCTTACCTTTTCTGGTGACGATTTTTGCTTTGGTTATAGGCAGCTTCCCTACCTCTCCAGAACCGGCATCCCGCAACTTTCCCATAATTTCCCGGGCAACACCGGGAGGGTAAAAATCTTCTATATTAATTTTATTTGCATCTTGAACACTGTAGTCAAAAAGATCTTCCGCAGCCTTGTTCATCAGGATGATCTCACCTTTCCGATCGGCGGCCATGATTGCGCTTACCGAACTCTGCACCACCTTATCTATCAGCTGCCTGACATCACTATACTGTTTTTCCAGTGTCTTTACTTTTGTGATATCACGAAGACTTTCAATAACATAACTCACCTCTCCCTCATCACCGAGAATCGGAGAGAAAACACGTTCCTCCCAGGTTTTATTGCCATTTTGATCAACATCAGTCAAAATCACTGACTGAGCATTTTTTTCTCGAATGCATCTGTCAAGGGTACATTTGACGCCATCACAGGGGATTTCGTTTCCACATTTGCCCCCAAAAAAAATTTCCTTGCAGGTCCTGCCGAGTATCCGCTCACCGGGACTGCCGATTCTCTCATAAAACTTCAGATTAGCAGCGATAATTGTCCGATCCGGCCTGAGGATAAGCGTGGGATAGGAAAGTGAATCAAAAACACGGGTGCGCCAGTCAATTTTATCAGTATAATCAGGAATATTGGTTATCATCGTCAACCGCCTGCGGGAATAAAAAAAGTGTCAGTAAGTATCTGTTTGGCAGCATGGCCCATTTTATCCGGAAGCACAATATAAATGGTAGTACCGGCACAACCGGCAGCGATTATATCTATTTTTCCCTCTTGCAAAGCAGAAAAAGCAATATCGGCAATACCGTACCTGTCCTGAAAATGAGGCCCATGGAGAAAGACCAGATCCAGGGAGCTTGAAAATGCAACGGAGGTGGATGGTTCACTGTTCCACTGTTCTGCCATTTCCTCAATGTTCCCCTGCAGGGAGCAGTGAAAAAGGAGACTGATCTGCAAAGATTCTGAATCAATACGGTCCTGAATCACCAATTCAAAACGGGAGATAACAGACTCCAGTTGAATAAGCCTGTCGCCCCAGCGCTCACTATCGGAAATGGGAAATGTAAAACGGGCAAGAGTAAGGCCGGTCAACTCGGTAATACTGTAAACCTTAACACGGGACTCCCAATAGACTGCAATCGTTTCCAAAAACATTCCTCCATCAATACAATGACCACCAGCCTGCATTTCTATTAAAAAACTGCTGCTGAACCCACTACTCCCACTGAATCAATCGATTCACAGGAGTTATATAAATACGCAGTCCGAACGGTTCCTGTCAAATAAAAATTACGCACATCACCGAATAATCGAACCGGGAAATGCGGGCTAAATCTCTTTTAGACGAAACTCTTTCCGAAATGGAGCATGATTATCAGGAAGAAATACAACATCCTGCAACTTATCAGCAATCCTGGCAAGATCAGAATATGCTGTATTGACGGCGATTGCAGAGATAGAAGTACTCAGAGAATAGACAGGGAAATCAAATTTCCCAAACACATTTAGAATCAGCCCCAGCAGATGCAGACTATTCCTGTGCGGAAAAAGGGTGATGGTACCTACAGAACGAATTACTTCAATGTCAAGACTGGCTAAGGAGGGAAAATCCAATATTTCCTGAACAGTAGCGAAATCGATACAACCTACACAAAAACTGCTCTTTGAATGAAGACTTCCGGCCGAGTGGCATAAAAAGGTTATGTTAATCTTTTTTTCAGAGAGAAGCTGAAGCAGATCCCCAAAGGATGATTTGCTCTCACCGGCTTTTAAGAGAGAAACCTGTACAAGCTCTTCACTGAATTTAATCCCGCCTATGGAAATTTTCCGTTCTTTTTCGGACAAAACGATTCCCTCTGCATTCGCCCGGCAACCCTGCCCTTATACCAATAGTTACAGCAGGTACCAGCCGTGTTTTCCCAGCCGGCAAAAACGAAAAAAACAGCATCCCGGATAATCAAACCTCCGCTGCTGTTTTTTCCATCTCCACTCTCTGCTCTCACCCCAACGGGAAACCCTTCATTTTAACTGAAACAGCTCTCCGGGAAACAGGGGGCGGGACCAAATGCTCTCTAAAGATTATCTTTCACTATCTCCATAAGCTTGTCGAGATCAATGGGCTTTGTCACAAAGTCATCAGCCAATGTTGTTTTGCCGCCCATATGGGTATAGTTGGTGGTGGATATTGCTTCAGTCACTGCAGTCAGCAGAACTACTATGATATCCTTATAGTCATCCGAATTTTTTAATTCGTCACACAGGGTATAACCGTCTTTTCGCGGCATCATAACATCGAGAATAACGAGAGCTGGGCGTTCGGCCTTAATACTATCCATGGCTTCAACACCATCATAGGCCTTGGCTACACGAAAACCTTCGCTTTCAAGCTTCATAGAGACCATTTCCACGAGATCTGTATCGTCGTCTACCACCAGAATAAGTTGACCGTTACTCATGTTCTACGTTCCTCCTTCTACTATATTGGAATTAAAAGTCCTGATCTTTTATACCTGAGGGCGGGGAAGAAGTCCTGCTCTTTCGCAAATCTCTTCAACTTTTTCTTCCCATTCGATAGCCATAATATGAAAACCCGCAACTCCTTCAACTTTTTTCAATCGCTCAATAGTTTCTATGCAGATATCAACGCCTTCTTCGGCCTGCTTCTCCTTGGGCACGGAGCTCATACGATCAACAATCTCCTGGGGAACATCCATACCCGGCACTCTTTTAGCCATATAACGGGCAGCGCCAAGAGATTTACAGGGTGTCACTCCGGCGAGAATATAACATTTCTTATGCAGCCCACGGGCACGAACACCTTCCATCCATTTTTCGAACTTCTCAACGTTGAAAATACACTGGGTCTGGATGAAATCAACCCCTGCATTAATTTTCTTTTCAAGGCGCAGAACCCTGAGCTCGAATGGATCGGCAAATGGATTCGCAGCAGCACCAATAAACATCCTGGGAGCTCCTTTCAGCTCAGATCCGCCCTGAAAAATTTCCTTGTCACGCATATCTCTTATCATCTGAATCATCTGAATAGAGTCTATGTCATGAACGTTCATGGCCATCGGATGATCACCAAACTTGGTGTGATCCCCTGACAGACAGAGCATGGTATCAATGCCAAGAGCATAGGCACCAATGACATCGGCCTGTATCGCCAGCCGGTTGCGATCACGAGAGACAACCTGCAGTAACGGGTTTAGTCCTTCCTGCCTGATAATGGCGGAGGCCGCAAGACTGGACATTCGCACCATGGCTGTCTGATTATCAGTAACATTAATGGCGTCTACAATTCCTTTAAGATAAGCTGCCTTCTTCCTTACCACATCCGGCTGAGCACCTCGTGGAGGGCCACATTCAGAGGTAACTGCCAAATGACCGGTGGCTAATATTTTTTCTAATCTGCTTTCTGTTTTCATTCTGCCAAATCCTCTCTGATAATCTTTCTTGGTCCACCGGCTCCACCAGGTCTCCAGTCTTTTGCAGGCATGATCTTCACATAGCGATCTTCCTGTCCAAGGGCTTTAAGCCTGTCCCAGATTAACTGCCAGACACAATCTATATCCTCGCTGACTTCACATTTTCCTCCGGTAGAGCCGCCACAGGGGCCATTCATCAACTGTTTTGCACACCGTGCAATAGGGCAGATTCCGCCAGTTATACCAAGCACACAATCCCCGCAGCCCTGGCACCTTTCAGCCCAGACACCCTGCCGTTCAGAGGCACCCATAAACTTGGTATTAAGCGCCGGAAAAACAGGCAGATCCTTAAATCGCATGGCAATCTGCTGTACTCCGCAGCCACAGGCCATAGACAGGACTGCATCAACGCTGTCAACCATTGATACCAGCTCCTCAACATATTCCGGATCACACTGCCGTTCCAGTGTATGCTGCTTAATCTCGATATTGTTGCCGCCTTTCAGCATCGCCATCTGCAATCCAGAGGCAAGAAGA
>JAFDME010000002.1 GCA_019306075.1 Deltaproteobacteria bacterium
CCCTTTATTGCTACTGCCTATGAAGAACTCTGTGAAAGTCAGGGCTCTCGTTATTCCATTATTCCCATCAACTCGTTATGGGCAGAACTGAGGGAGCGGTCCGGCAGGTTTGCTGCTGTAATCCTGCCTTGCCAGACCCATGCGTTTCGCAAGCTGCAGAAACAGGATCCCGGGCTGGCAGCCAAAATAACGGTGGTCATAGGACTGTTCTGCGGCGGCTCGCTTGAACCAGATCTTACAACCGAAATGTTGATGGTTCGCGGTCTCAAACGTTCCGATATCACTGACTTCCAATTCCGGGGTGGGGATTGGCCGGGGCAGATGCGGGCTGTGCTTAAAGACGGATCTGTGAAGCCGCTCCACTATTCCAATTATAAGGACGGTGCATACAATTACTTCGTATCCCTCTATATGCCGGAACGCTGTCAGACATGTTTCGATGGTTCCAATGAGTTTTCAGATGTGTCAGTCAGCGATGCATGGACCCGTGATGAAAACGGTGAGTACAAATTTAAGGGACATTCCCGCATTCTGGTTCGCACTGAGATCGGTGCTGAGCTGGTGCAAACTGCCGCTGAAGCAGACGATGTGATTATCCATGATGTGACGAAGGATCCCAGTTATAAAACGCATAAAATGCAGACACGTCGAAAGGGATCCCTCGTGCCGGTTCGTGTGGCTCGGTGGAAGAAGGGAGGACGAAAGGTACCTGACTATGATCGTCAGATACCGAGTGATGTTACAAGGAAAGAGCGAATCACGGAATGGCTGTCATCCTCCATGTTGCGTGCCGGAAAATTTAAGCCTTTTCGTATCATTTTCATGGGATTTCTTACCTCAAAATTTGCTATCCCTCTGATTAAAATCCGGGTTTTTCTAAAGAAAAGAAAGTATCAGAAACGCCGGGTAGCAAAGATAAAATCTGGGCTTTCCTGATGTTCTGGACAGGCACCAGTTAAGGATAGAGTACGATGAATGAAAAGCTGTGTCAGATACCAGCAGGAACATCGGTGCTGGTCACCGGTGCTACCGGTTTTACCGGTATTGAGCTGACCAAAAAACTGCTGGATGCCGGTCTGAAAGTGAGCGCACTCGCGAGGAATTCTTCCAACCTGTCACCCCTTGACGGTCTCGATATCCAGTGGTTTCGTGGTGATGTTTTTGATGAATCTGCTATTGAAAAAGCGGTGAAGGGGCAGGAATATGTCTTTCATGTTGCCGCTGCTTTCCGGGATGCCGAAAGCAGTAAAAAAGATTATTGGAACGTCCATGTGAAAAGTACTCAGCTTATAGTCGGCGAGGTTTTGAAAAATCCTAATTTTAAGAGATATGTACATGTATCAACTGTCGGAGTACACGGACATATAGCAAATCCTCCGGCAAATGAAGAGTATCCCTGCAGTCCGGGAGATGATTATCAAAAGACAAAACTCGAAGCGGAGCAGTGGCTGAATGAATCTGCTGCTGAAAAAGGATTATCCTACACCATCATCAGGCCCGCGGCGATTTATGGACCAGGTGACAGACGTCTGCTGAAACTTTTTAAAATGGCGCTTAAACCCTACTTTCTGCTGCCGGGAAAGGGCAGGTGCATGTATCATCTGGTGCATGTGGACGACCTGACGAATACATTTATTGTAGCTGCGACCCATCCGGGTGCCCGGGGGGAAACCTTTATCAGCGGCAGCAGTGAATCAATAGCTATTGTTGATATCGGCAGAACAGTTGCAGAGCATTTCAATAAAAAATTTAAAGTAATGCGTCTTCCTATAGGCCCGCTTTTTCTCGCGGGTGATATTTGTGAGGCTATTTGCAAACCTTTTAAGATTGCGCCTCCCATCTATCGTCGCCGGGTGGCTTTCTTTTCAAAAGATCGAAGCTTTGATGTCACTAAGATGCGGGATGTTCTCGGCTATAGCCCGCGTTACAACAACAGGGATGGGATTATTCAGACTGCAGACTGGTATGCGGAAAAAGGCTGGTTGAAACCGTAGAACATCTCTCTGGTCCCCGACGACGGAGCTTTCATTGCAGTGAAATGGTATCCCCGCTGTGAACCACATTTCAAGGATGTCAGGCAGCTCCATAAAAGACAGGAATATTTATGAAAACTATTACAGTCCTTGGCAACAACTCCGGCCGTAATGCCGGTGATAATGCAATACTTGGGAATCTATTGCATGATTTTTCTCTCAAACGATCTGATATTATTTTTAAAATACCGACCCTCAGCACTTCTTTCATCAGCAAGAGTTTTGGCCATTTTTCCGTTAAACCTGTTGGTATGATGCCGTGGAATATCGCTTTTAAAAATCTTGGCTGGCCCCTCTACAGAGCCATGACCAAAACTGATATGGTGCTGGTGACTGACAATATTTTATTTGATCGTAAATTCAATAATCCATTTGTTAATAATCTAAAATCCATTGCTCTCTTTGCTCCTTTCTGCAAGAAGAAGAATATTCCCATAGTGTTATATAATGCCTCCGTTGGGCCAATAGACCTTGAGGCAGGAAAAAAGGCTCTTCAGAGAGTTATTGAGAGTTCACCTCTGGTAATTACACGGGATATTCAGACGAAAAACCTTCTTAAAGATCTCGATCTCAAATATCCCGAAGTTGTTGTTCACGCCGATTGTGCCTTGAATACGGAAGTACCGTCAGAGCGGCGTCTTGATGAAATTATCTCCAGGGAAAATCTGTTTACTAATCCAAAGGGTACTATTGGCCTGAATGTTAATGCTTATATTGATAACTGGAGCGGGGGAGGGGGCTTAAACAGAGAGAATTTCTGTAAAATAATCGGTGGTACTGCAGATGCTCTTATTGAGAAGCTTGATGTGGATATTCTCTTTACCGTAAGTCAGATTATGGATATGGGGGTTACCCGGGAATGTGTACAACAGAGTCGCTATCAGTCGAGGATTAAAGTCGTCGGGAATTGTGATTATACATTCCAGGAATTAACCGGCATACTGAGCAGGGTCGATGTACACGCGGGTTTGCGCACACATACGTTGATATTCTGTGCAGCCGTTGGTACGCCCCCCATCTCTATAAATGCCTACCCTAAAAGTGCCGGGTTTTTGCGGACAGTGGGTATGGGTGACTGGACAATCGATTTTGAAGATCTTTCGGTGGAGAGCCTGACAGCACTGATGAGCAGGGCATGGCATGAGAGAGAGGGTTTGACCGCAGCCATGGAGCCTGTTGTCAAACGTGAAAAAGAGAAATCGAGAGAGAGTGTTACACTGGTAAGCAATATACTGGATTCAATATAATGGTATTGCCGGTCAGCTCTGTATTTCTGTAATTTTTTTAATCATCATATCCCATCACGATTCAGTCCCGTATCACTTGACGGCGTGCCGCTGTTTCAGTGGTATATCCGTCATATAACTTCAAAGCATATCTTCCGGGTCCCGTTTTTCATATACCGCAATGGAGCATTGAACGGCAACACTTTGAACAGTCTCGCTGTTTGGGAGGATATTCAAGGTGTTTTTCGTTGTTTGTAAATCTGGTAAATCGGTGGAACCAGCAGCAGGAGGATGATTGCCCACAGAGCGACAGCCTGGGGGCGATTAAAAAAGATGGCATAGCTGCCATGTCCCATAATCAGCGCTTGAGCAAAGCCGGTTTCGGCAATGGGGCCGAGAATCAGTCCAAGAATCAAAGCTCCAAGGGAAAATCCGGTTTTTTGCAGCAGAATTGCTGCCAGACCACAGAGCAGTGCGATAAAGATATCAAGGATACTGTTGTTCATCGCATAGGATCCAAGTACCGAAAACAGACATACCACAGGAATCAGCAACGCTGTCGGGGTGAGAGAGATTCTGGCAAAGTAGGGGGCCATGAATAATCCCAGCAGCAGAAAAACGATATTGGCAATAAAGAGTGACATGATAAATGCGTAAGTCATAACGCCATACTTAGTGAAAAGCTCGGGACCCGGGATCAAGCCATGAACCAGCAATCCACCGAGCAGAGCTGCTGCAACACTGTTACCGGGAATACCCAGGGTAAGAGTTGGCACCAGTGAACCTCCTACGCAGCCGTTGTTACCGGCTTCAGCGGCGGCAATCCCTTCCGGATTTCCTTTGCCGAACAGTTCAGGATGTTTTGAACGACGTCGGGCTATATTGTAGGACATAAAAGCGGCGATGGTTGCCCCCTCACCGGGGAGAATCCCGATGATGGTCCCCACCAGCGAACCAAGAACGATCGGTTTATGAATCCCCTTTGGCAGAGGTTCCCGTTTGATTTTGGTAATGGTACTGGTGTCGGTGATGATACTTTTTGTGCCGGTCAGTTCAAGCATTTGAGAAATGGAGAACATTCCAATCAGTGCAGGCATAAAGGCAATCCCGTCAAATAAATCGGTTAACCCCGCAGTGTAACGCAGCATGCCTGACATGGGGTCGGTGCCGACAACGGCCATAATCAGCCCGATAAGGCCGGAAATAATTGCTTTGACCAGGCGGTTTTCATCGTCTGCCATGGAAACGATTCCAGCCAGACCGAGAATTGCCAGGAGAAAGTATTCAGGCGGACCGAAAGTCAAAGCAAAAATCGCTAGAACCGGTGCAACAAGCAACAGGACCAAGGCTGAAAACATACCGCCTGTGAAGCTGGCAATAACTGAAACTTTCAGGGCCAGTCCGCCGTGCCCTTTCTGGGTCATCGGGTACCCCTCCAGCGCTGTCGCTACGGCGGCAGGCGTCCCCGGGGTACGCAACAAAATTGCCGGAATCGACCCACCGTACATGGCACCACAGTAGACCCCCCCCATCAGCAGCAGGCCGGTCAGCGGTTCGAGGGCAAAAGTGACAGGGATCAGCAGGGCAACAGCCATTGTGGCTGTCAGCCCGGGCATGCCCCCGACTATCACTCCGGAGGTGGTTCCAATAAATACGGCAAACAGTGAAATTGGAGTAAACAGGGCTTGCAGAGCTTGCAAAATCATAAGCAGACCTTATATCCCTTTGTGGGGTGTTAAAACAGAGAACCTTCCGGAAGAGGAACTTCAAGTAGTTTAGCGAAAACCAAATAGATAAACAGGAGCACACCTGCTGATGTCAGACAGATGGATAACGGTTTTTTTGCTCCCAGCAGCAGCATCGCCAGAGGGAGAAATAATGCTGATGCAAGGTAAAATCCAAGGTATGAAAGTGATATTGAATAGAGCAGCAGCAGGAAGAATAATCCCCAGAAACGCATTGGAACTGTAGCAATTGTCATTTTTTCGCTTTCTTCCTGGCCACGGTTCTTAAACCAGAGAAACAACTCCAGGCTACAAAAAAATGCCAGAGCCGTCCCCAGAAAACGAACATAAAGTGCAGTAGATCCCTGAACCGAATCCGGGTAACTTGCCGTGCTGCGGTAAAGCAGCACAGCAAGAATCAGGTAGCCAGTGAGGATAAATAACTCAGCAAACCGTTTTGTCATGATTAATTACCAGGGGTTCATGTCATAGAATTTTTGTGTTTCGGCCTGGAGTTTGGTGAGGTAATCCAGGTACTCGGGGCCAGTCATCGGCAGACGGAACAGCACAGCCTTATCGCAGGCTGCAGCAAAATCAGGGTCTTTATTGACCTTGGAAACAAGATCATCAAGTTTGGCGAGAATCTTTTTGTCAACCTTGGCGGGGGCCACAAAACCACGGGTTGCTGTCATACTGACAGGATATCCCTGCTCGGCAGCTGTCTTGACATCAGGAAGAATGTCAGAACGCTTATCGGCTAGAATTGCAATAATCCTGGCCGTGCCTGCTTTGTGCTGCCCCTGTAGCTGTGACAGGTTCATAAAACTGGCATCGATATGGCCACCAAGGATCATCGCTTTCTGCTCGGTCGAACCTTTAGTTGGCATCAGGTTAAAGGTGACGCCAGTCTGCTGCTCGAATTTTTTGGCAGCCACAAAGTCGTCAGAACCGATACCGTTTACAGCGGCAGTCAAGCTTTTGGCTTTGGCAGCAGCCATAAACTCTTTCAGATTTTTTATCGGACTCTCTGCGGGGACTCCGATAATTAATGGATCCTGCATGGAATTCCCGATGATATGGAAGCTGTCAAGAGTGTAGCGGGCTCGCTTTGAGACAACATGAGCAACCACTTGAGTTGTGAAAACCATTCCAATAGTATAGCCATTGGGCTTGGCACGGGCGATCTCTTCAAAGCCTTTTTGTCCCCCTGAACCACCGGTATTTTTGATGACAAATTCAGCATTTGGCCAATACTTTTTGGCAGATTTAATAAATAGGCGGGCGGTTGTGTCGGTGGATCCACCCGCTTTGGAGGGAACAATAATTTTAATCGGTTTTTCGGGATACGCAGCCAGAGAAGAGATTGGGATGATCAGGGCTGCAACAATAGCCAGCATAAGAAATTTACGCATTTTTGCCTCCAGATAAAGAGTTAATCTTTTTCAGTGATGTGAAAATTATTTCACAAAGTTTACGGTTGTATCTGCCAAATTCTCGTAGTCCTGATTGGCAACATCTATTCTGTAACTCCCCTCTTTGATAATCTTTTTCTTGACCAGCCGCCCGTAAGCCCAGGTTGTTTTCCACGCCCCTGTCGCATCGGCAACGGGAGCAGGCTTAACAGATCCACTGAGGTCACTCCTGATGCCATCTGTGGAGTTGAACAGCAATATAACAACGGAACCGGGCTCAAAACCGGAACCACTGATCTCCACGGTCCCTTTTTTATCCAGTTTGGTTGGTCCGGCAGCAGAAACCTTATAATCCTTTGCCTCTGCGCTGGTGGCTATGCCGGCATAACCGACAACGAGCGCCCCCATCACAAGAAAAACAAAAATGGCTGCAAAACGTTTCATCAGTTTTCTCCCTTATTTGATTTTACGGTTAAGTCCTCTTCCGTACAGGAAATTCCGAACGGAACAGTTTTGGTTCAGTCATACAAAACAGCAAAGAGCATGAAATGCTTTAACGAATGTTATGTCTAGGAGCTTGTCGAGAATATATTTCTCCCCACCTCTCCGTTATTTTCGAAAAAATAATGCTCGTAATATCACATATATGACTGTGCTTATTTTTCCCAAAAGCCTCGATTTGAGAATAAATGCTTATTCTCGGACAAGCTCCTGGTGCATATCAAGGAACATGCAAGGGAGTTAAGGGATTATAAAATAATAACATGGCTGATCATGAACAAGCTGAGAGGATTGAATAATTCCATTCACCATGAAATTCATCTCGCTCAATTCCTTGGCCTCATTCTCAGCAAATAATCTCCTGAGTTTTTCATTTAAGGCCCACTCAATATTTGATTACCGTTCTCGAATTTCCTTTTCAGTTTCCGTTCCATCGTACTAACACAAATGAAACTAACCCGACAAGTCAGAAATTTTTTTAGTATGACTGGATAAGTACCAAGAGTAGTATATAAGTAGTATATAAACACTTAATTTCAAAATACACCCCTGAGTGGAGGATAGTATGAAAGAAAAAAGATCTATCATTACAGCAATCGTTGTTGTCATGATAACAGTTTCTTCTGTCTGGTACGCACAACGACCTGTTGCGCCGAAGCAGGCCTCCTGGGGTGATATCATTACCGAATCCAGAGCAGGCGGTTATCAGATTATCTCAACAGATGAGTTGGCTGACCTGTATCACGATTCCTCCAGGCCTCAAGTATTGATAGATACGCGCCAGGACTGGGAATATCGGACCGGCCACATGGAAAGTGCCGTCAATTTTCCCATGGAGCCAACCTGGTGGTCTCGTTGGCGAAAGGCCAGGACTCTTGAGGACTTTTTAGGCCCGGACAAAGAACAGTTACTGGTTTTTTACTGAGCAGGCTTGACATGAGTCAGAAGTGACTCTGCGGCCCGTGTGGCCGTATCGCTTGGTTATAAAAATGTTTATCGCGACCCTTATGGTTATCCAAAGTGGCAGGAAGAAGGACTGCCGACCAACAGCTCGCCAGCGGGATTAACCGCATCTTCTGAGATAGAAGCCTCAATACCATCGAGCCAATCTTTTCATGGTTGGGGGATGCTCTGGACCCTTTTGGGTATTTTCGCCGGTGGTCTGGCCTTGAATTTGACGCCTTGTGTTTATCCTATGATTCCCATCACTGTTTCGTTTTTCGGTGGACGTGCAGGCCAGGGAAAGCCAAACCAGATGAAACTGGTCATTCATGGGTTTTGCTACCTCATGGGCCTGGTCCTGACCAATTCAATTTTAGGCGTTGTCGCTGCACTCACAGGTGGTTTGATGGGAGCCATATTGCAGAGCCCCATCGTGTTAACCATAATAGCTGCCGTCCTTGTTCTATTCGCCGCCAGTCTCTTTGGGCTCTGGGAGCTCCGGCTGCCAGGTTCTCTAAATCAGATGGCCGGGAAATCGTATACAGGGTACTTCGGAAGTCTGTTCATGGGACTTACCCTGGGGATAGTTGCTGCTCCATGTATAGGACCGTTTGTTCTTGGCCTGCTCACCTGGGTCGCAAGTGTGGGAGATCCATGGCTCGGGTTTCTGGTATTCTCCACCCTGAGTCTGGGTTTAGGTTTTCCTCTGTTTCTATTGGCAATTTTTTCCGGTCAGCTGCAACACCTGCCCCGAGCTGGTGGTTGGATGATATGGGTGCGTAAACTGATGGGGTGGGTTTTGATGGGTATGGCCATTTATTTTATCAGACCGATTCTACCCGAATTCCTTAAAAATATGTTGCCTGTCGGGGTTGTACTGGCTGCCGGACTGCATTTAGGCTGGATTGATAAAAGTGAAGCGAATTTGAAACTTTTCCCATGGATTAAGGCAATTGCCGGTATTACTTGTTTAGCAGTTGCATCCATGTGGATCACTACATGGGCCATCAGGGGGCCGGGGGTTAAATGGCATAATTACACTGAACAAATTCTTCAACAGGCCGTAACCCAGAAAAAACCTGTAATCATCGATTTCTATGCCGATTGGTGTGCACCTTGTCGTGAATTTGATGATATTGTGTTTCACCACCCGGATGTGGTCAGACAGGCAGGCGAAAAATTCACTATGATCAAAGTTGACGTGACGAAAGGAGGCAATCCTTTCCATGAACAACTGTTAAAGCAATACAGAGTAAAAGGTGTGCCCACCATCGTATTTCTTGACACACAAGGAGAGGAGCTCTCAGATTTACGTATGGTTGACTTTGCACCACCTAATAAATTTCTGATTTATATGAGCAATATCAGCAAAAATACGCCATAGTTATTTTTTGATTTTCACTTTTTTTACGGAGATTATTATGCTTAAGGTCCATTTTTTTCTGAACGAACCAAATGGCAGGCCCTGAAAACATTTTCAACAATTGATGCCCAGGCTGGGCAAGAAATATCAGATTGAAATCCAGGTCACTTCAAAACCCAACGCTGAATATGAAACCGATGAGTATTTTGCGCTCGATCTCCCCGTGGCTCCAGCTGTAATGGTTGCTGAAGAGATAGTTGTGGAAGGAACCGATATATCTGATTATGAGATTGAGAGTTGTATATGCCGCCATTTGGATTTACCCGAACCTGAGCAAAAGAAAGGAGGCATGTTCAGCCGTCTTTTGAGAAAATGAATTGACCCGGCACCATGGCACATGGTTTATACTCCTCCCGTTTTTCAGGGTATTCCCGCAATTGTCAGAAGTTGTGCCGTCGCAAAAATCTGACCATGTAGGTTGTCTCTTTGCCCTGTATTATCTCGGGTAACTGTTGCAGGAACAGTTACACAATTTTGGGTAACTGCATTAATCCAACAAAAATAAAGGAGTAGACTGATAACAGAAACATGGTTGTAATCAGTAAATTATAGATTGCCTCCCCCCGCATCAACTGCCGGGCATGATAGAGTACCATACAGAACATGGGAACAGCTGGGAGCAGATATCTTCCCTGGGTCTGGTAATCCGTGGTCCAGGAGTGATATAAAGATGCACCAATAAGGGCACTTGAGCAGCAAATGAAAAATGCGAACAGGGTATTACCGGCAATTCCTCCCCTGAGAACCATAGTGATGCCCACGAGTAGAAAAAGAGCAATAGCCACAGGACGGAGAGTATTATAGTACGAATCCCCTCCATTTACAGTAAAATACCCATATGCGCCAAAAGTGCTGCGGTATGTTCTTTCAAACCAGTTGTCGGTAATAACTATCTCCTTTAAAGTGTACCCCTTTGCTTTACGATATAAAAAAGGATTCTTTTCTTCCAGAGGGGTGGATGGCTTATACTCGAAATCAGCTAACTGCTCTCTAATGTGAGCTTTCTTTGCCGCAAGGTCCATTCCGTTAACGGCGTAGTTTGCTCCTATTCTGAGTCCCGCAAGGATCAGTCCCGCACATATGACAATGGCAGCCCTTCTGCAGTATTGGCGTCGTAATTCCGGTTTTATCTGAAAAAGAATTTTCCACGCCAGGTAGCCCGCAATAAAGAGTATGAAAAATAGATAATTCTTTTTCAGAAGAAAGAGAGATGCTGTCAGAGAACCGAGAAAAAGAAATGGTAAAAACTGTCTTTTAGGTGAAATATCCAGAAGATATGAGTTCAGTATTGAATGGGGTAAAATAAACTGACATGCCACAATAAAGGCAACTGCCAGCGCAAAAGCATCAGAATTGCAGTAACTGAACGTGTACCAGATTTGCGGAGAAATAAGCAAAGGTACTGCTATTGTTCTAGCTCCCGGGCTATACAGGGTGTAGAGGAGAAGCAGGCCAAAAAGAAGCACATTGAACATGCGCAGACTGAGATATCTCGGAAGGTGGAGTGGCTGGAGGAGGCTGGCCAGTTTCCCTGTGAAAAAATAGGAGATCTCATGACCGTTTAAGCGTGATACGCCATACACTGAATAGGTGTGAGAAATGGCAGGGTCGTCTACTTCAGGAGGCAGGTAATTACTTTCGTAGTACTCCGCCGCATTAAGGTGAACATATTCATCAGGATGTATCTTCCCTGCCGTCATTGAAGCCATCACCACGATCAAAGCGAAGACAGTGAGAAAAAAAAGAGGTACAAATTTTTCTTCCTGACGAAAAGAGCTGGTAGTTGAGAAAAAGAGAAACACAACGGAAAAAATTGCGATAATACGTGTAAACAGCAGCCAGATATGGGAAGGCGTTTTCTGCAGATTCAACTTCAGTTCCAGTTGTGGATCGTTCCCGGTTGCAAGAATATGCAAACCATTTGACTTCCATCGCAGAGAACCAATATGGAAAAGAGGGCTCAACTGTTTGAAGTCACTCTTCGTTGTAATTTTAATAGGTTGCAGGCTATTTTGAGAGATTTTTAATGTTTTTAGCACCACCTCCCCCTCAAACATATGGGGATCAATGCGCAGACTTCTCATTTTTCTGAGGTCGGTCAGGTAAAAACTATATCGCTGTTTCTCAGGTGTCAGCCGAACTCTCGCCCTTTCCCATTTGCTGTAACCTTTGCCATTTTCCGCCCAGTAGATATTGAACCACGTTTTTTGCTGGACTTTAATTTCAAGCTCAACAAATGCTCTGTTTTCAAAATAGTGGAAGTAGAGGAATGAAAGCAGGAAACCCAGCAGCAGAGGGAATTTCCATTTTATACATAAATTGAGAACATTCATTATTCACCAAAGGATTTCAAGAGCAGAAAAGTGCAGCAGAGTAGAGCACATACCCTTAACCTTGACAGCTTCTACATCAGGTCGGAAAAGAAATCATTTCCCTTATCATCCGTCAGAATAAATGCAGGGAAATTGACTACTTCTATTTTCCATACAGCCTCCATACCGAGTTCTGGATAGTCAATGCATTCAACCTTTTTAATATTTTCCTCAGCGAGAATTGCTGCCGGCCCGCCTATCGAACCAAGGTAGAAGCCGCCATGATTTTTGCAGGCATCCGTGACCTGTTGTGAGCGGTTTCCTTTGGCAATCATAATCATCGAACCACCCCGGGACTGGAGCAGATCAACATAGCTGTCCATGCGGCCGGCGGTAGTCGGACCAAAGGAGCCTGATGGTTTCCCCGGCGGAGTCTTTGCCGGTCCGGCATAATAGATGGGATGTTTCTGCAGATATTGAGGCAGCGGTTTGCCTTCATCGAGTAATTCTTTAAACCTGGCATGGGCAATATCACGGCCGACAATAATTGTACCGCTGAGCAGCAGGGAGGTTCCAACCGGATGTTTGGTCAATTCCGCCAGCAGATCTTTCATCGGTCTGTTAAGATCGATCTGTACCCCCTGACTACTCTGCTTCCGATACGAATCAGGGATCAACTTTCCGGGGTTGCTGTCGAGGGCTTCAACCCAGAGGCCACTGCTGTCGATTTTAGCCTTTATATTTCTGTCGGCTGAGCAGGAGACGCCCATGCCAACGGGACAGGAAGCGCCATGTCTCGGCAATCTGATGATTCGCACATCATGGGTAAAATATTTGCCGCCAAATTGCGCACCGATACCAAGTTTTTCGGCTGCAGACTGGATCTTGTTTTCAAGGTCTATATCGCGAAAGGCACGGCCATGCTCATTGCCTTCAGTGGGCAGTCCGTCCAGATATTTGACGGACGCCAGCTTAACGGTTTTCAGGTTGGCTTCTGCGCTTGTTCCCCCGATGACAAAGGCCAGGTGGTAAGGCGGGCAGGCAGCCGTTCCGAGAGTCTTCATCTTCTCTATTAAAAAATTTCCCAGGGTCTCCGGATTGAGCAATGCCTTGGTCTCCTGGTAGAGATAGGTCTTGTTGGCACTGCCGCCGCCTTTGGCAATAAACAAAAAATTATATTCTGATCCTTCAACGGCATAGAGATCAATCTGTGCCGGCAGGTTGGTGCCGGTGTTCTTCTCGGTATACATATCAAGTGCAACGGTCTGGGAGTAGCGCAGGTTTTCTTCTCTATATGTTTTAAAAACTCCCTCGGAGAGTGCCTTGGCGTCATTATCCCCCGTCCATACGTTCTGGCCTTTCTTCCCCATGATAATTGCTGTTCCAGTGTCCTGACAGAGGGGAAGTTCAAATCCCGATGATACTTCAGCATTTTTTAAAAAGGCAAGTGCGACACCCTTTTCGTTGGCTGAACTTCCCGGGTCATCGAGAATTTTCGCGACCTGTCTGTTATGCTCCGGGCGCAGCATAAAGGACAGGTCCCGCATGGCTGAGTTGGCAAGAGCCGTCAGTCCGGAAGGATCAACTTTCAGCATATCCTGTCCGTGGAATTGCTCAACAGTGACAAATTTTTCGGAACCGTTGATTTTCCTGTATTCTGTTTTGTCGTCGGCCAGCGGGAAAGGGGGTTGGTAAGTGAAGTCAGCCATAATTGCTCCTGTTTCATTATGAGAGGTGGATCTTTTGCCGGTATTCTACCTCATGATATTGAAAAGACCATGGTTTTTAGTGCCTTACTCGATAAAAGCTGTATTAAAAAACAAGAAAATATTAGGAACTTCTGTAAGAAAAAACAAGAAACTGGAAAAGGTTGCTTAAAATTATATACTTGAATTTGCTTCAATGGCACTTTTCCAGGCATTTTAAAATTCCGATTTATTCGGGTTAATGGATTATTTCGGTTCTCCAGATGCTATTTGTGTCGCTGTGGTTACAACGGGTTTCTTTTTATGCGTTGAATCAGACTCACTGCTGCCAGAAGAGCAGCGCCGGCCAATATTCCTGCTATCGCATTTATCAGCATGGGAGTGAGCCGTGCGAGAAGAGGGCCGACCAGGGTTAGGCTCTTTACAATCAGGGTCGCCTGATGCACGTAGTTATGGGAGCCGGGTATGCCGTGCAGCAGAATTCCACCTCCAACAAGAAACATCGCTGCGGTGCCAACCACGGACAGTGTTTTCATCAGATAAGGTGCAAAAACCAGAATTCCCCTTCCCAGGCCGCGTTTTATTTTCCCCCAGCTGTTATTTGTTTTTGATCTGAGTAGTGCCAGACCACCGTCATCCAGCTTTACAATGCCTGCAACCAGACCATATACACCGGCAGTCATGGTCAGGGCTATAATTGAGACGACTACAGCCTGGCTGGTGAATGGGGCGTCCTTGACTGTACCCAGGGCGATCACAATTATTTCTGAAGAGAGAACGAAGTCCGTGCGGATTGCTCCCTGTATTTTTTTCCTTTCCAGGGCCACCAGATCTGTATCCGGATCACTGACAGCTTTGAGCATGTCGTCGTGGTGCGCTTTATCCTCGGATTCATGGTGCAAAAATATGTGTGCGATTTTTTCAAAACCCTCGTAACATAAATATCCGCCGCCAACCATCAGCAGAGGTGTAATCAGCCAGGGAATAAATGCGGAAATGGCCAGTGCTCCGGGTACCAGGATCAGTTTGTTTTTAAATGAACCTTTAGCCACTGCCCAGACTACGGGTAATTCACGCTCAGCACTGACACCTGATACCTGTTCTGCGTTCAGGGCCAGATCATCACCCAGTACACCGGCGGTTTTCTTGGCTGCTACTTTGGTCATAACCGAGACATCGTCAAGGATCGTTGCAATGTCATCGATCAGGGCTATGAGACTGGTTCCTGCCATTGTATACTCCCTGGGCAAGCTGCTGCGGTTCTAATGCTGCTGCCCCATGCGTTTCTCCAGTTCTTCCCTGGAAAATGTATAGACCTGGGTGCCGTTGCATTCAACAGCAAAAGAGGCACAGGCACTTCCCAGTCTGCCGCAGGTTTCCATATCTTTGCCCTGTATCATACCACAGACAAATCCTCCTCTGTATGCATCTCCCGCACCCGTGGGATCGACAACCTGTCTCGCTTTATAAGTTGGGATTTTAATTTTTCCATCGCTGCTGAAAATTGTTGAGCCTGTTTCCCCATAAGTGATAATTGTGGCTGCAGTTCGACGCATGAGATCATCTTTATTCAGGCCGGTTTTCTCGAGAATCAGGTTGAATTCATAGTCGTTTACAATCAGCATCCTGCAGCCGGTGATAGCTTCAACCAGATCTGTGGTCTTCAGCATAGGCAGGGACTGGCCCGGATCAAAAATATATTCTATCCCTTTTCGTTTGCATTCCCGCGGGTAACTGATCATGTCATCAAGGTTCCCCGGGGAGATAAGAAGAAGGGTCTTTCCGGGATCAAGCTTTGTGAAATCCAGCTTTGACGAGTATTTCATCGCACCGGGATTAAACCCGGTAATCTGATTGTTTGTCTGATCTGTGGTAATATAGGCACCGGCTGTAAGCTCATCGGCAATGAGTTTGATTCCTTCCCTGTTGATATTATTTCTATCAAGCCAGTCAAAATATTTATGGTTGTCACTGCCGATTGTTGCTGACACTGCTGCCGTTTCACCCATCAGGTTCATGGCGTAGGCGATATTACCTGCTGTTCCGCCGTAGTTCTCTGTAACACCGTTTACCTGGAAGCACACATTGAGGTTATGAATTTTATCGGGAAGAATATGGTCGGAGAATTTCTCTGAAAAATTCATGATTCTGTCGTAGGCCAGTGAACCGGATATAATGACGTTCATAAGAGCAACCTTTGGTTAAATTTTTATCACACCGTGCCAACATTGTTTCGGTGGTGCGGGAATTATACATGAGTTCAGCCTTTTTGAAAATATTTCATGAGTCTTTTCGGGAGTGCGGTGAGACCGGAATATTTGCGAGATAGACTGCTGTAATGACAACGGCCCCTCCTGCAAATTGTATGGGAGTGAGTTGTTCACCGAGGATTAACCATGCTCCACCTGCTGTGATTAATGGAATAGCGTTAAGGCAGACGGCTGCCTGGGTCGCAGGAATCTTTGTCAGAGCATAATTATAGCAGAGGAAGGCTCCTATGGTGGAAAAAATGGTGAGAGCGATTACAGCGCTGTATGCATTCGCAGTGACTGTGCTCCACTGGATTTTGGGCATGGTAAAGAGAAATGCAGGGAAAAAGAGAATCGCACCGAAGATAATCTGCATGGCGGTGATCTGGACCGGGGAAAAAGTTTTCCCCAGGGAGCGGATCATGATCATATAAATTGAGGCGGAAAAGACTGCGCCCAGAACAAAGAGATCCCCGGATAATTCTCCTCCGGGACCGGATGGAGTCCTTCCTCCGAAGACCAGAAGTGTCACTCCGAAGATGGACAGGATGATGCCTGCAATATTTATTATTTTAATGCGTTCTTTCAGAAAAATGGCGGAGAGGAAAAGGACAACAATGGGGATGGTGGCAATTATAAGGGAAACTTTGGTTGCAGAACTGTATTGCAGTCCAACTGTTTCAAAGCTGAAGTAAAGTCCCGGCTGGAAAATTGCGATAAAAAGCAGGGGCTTGAGATTTTTCCAGGTGAGGGTGGGGATGCCTGTCCGCATGAGCAGGAAAATGAAGAAAATCGAAGCCCCTGCGAAGCGAAAAAAAATAAGGCAGAAAGGCGGAAAGTTCTCCAGGGCAATTTTTGTTGCTATAAAAGAGAATCCCCAGAAAATTACGGCCAGGGTCAGGGCTGTATATGTGTATAATGTTTGTTTATCAGTCATTTTTTGTTCCACACTGCAGGCGAACTCGACTCAGTGATTCGGAAAACTTTCAGTCTCGCTGGATAAGTACCATGGTGCTATCACAGGCATATAATTTCAAAATACACTCCTCAATTTCACGGAGTCTACGCTTACCTGTTTTTTATAATAGAAGTTTGCCCGTAAGGTACTAACCTATTGGTTGAGATAAGGCTACCTGGAAAAATTGCTTTTACGGCGGGAATTGGTGTTATGTTTTAAAATTTATCTTCCGGCAAGCGAGACAGGGGATTCTGAGGTTTATCGAGGATGGCTGATCGCAATTTTCCTTGAGTTTTGCCTGGTAGTTTGTTACGCACCAGAGGCTTGCTGTCCGATTTTTGCTCTCCTGCTGCATTTTTATGGCTCCGGACAGGAAAGACTGTTGTTCAACTTGTGTAGCTGTGTTATTTAATATTCTGCTTCTCTCTTTCGGGGAAGTTTTGCAGGTGGACTGTTTTGAGTGAGTTTTTTCGGGACAGGATGAGTGGTTGTGTTTTTATGAGGTTGTTGGAACCTCTTTTATTGAACTTATGAAACAGGAGATGAGGATGAAAAAACTTTCGTTGCTGCTGGTTGCTGCATTGACGGCATTGGCTTTTACTGCAGGATCTGTTTATGCGATTGATACTCTTGCTGAGATCCAGAAGCGGGGTGTTTTGAGAGTTGGAACGGAGCCCGGATACATGCCTTTTGAGCTGACAAATCAGAAAGGAGAGATTATCGGTTTTGATATTGATATGGCAAAGCGTATGGCTAAGGCAATGGGCGTTAAGCTGGAGCTGGTTTCTACTGCCTGGGATGGTATTATCCCCGCCCTGATGACCGGAAAGTTTGACATTATCATGTCAGGCATGACGCTCACACAGCAGAGGAATATAACAATCAATTTTGCTCAGCCTTACATTATGATCGGTCAATCCATTCTGCTGAAGAAGGAGCTTGCAGGGGACGTAAGATCATATAAAGATCTGAATGATCCCAAATATACTGTGGCTTCCAAGCTTGGAACAACTGGAGAGCAGGCCACCAAGCGATCAATTCCTAAAGCAAAATATATCTCATATGAAACCGAGCAGGAAGGTGTTATTGAGCTTGTAAACGGTAAAATTGATGCTTTTATTTATGACCTGCCTTTCAATGCAATCGCATTTTCTCAGAAAGGTCAGGGCAAAATGGTTCATCTTGATCAGCCTTTCACCAGAGAACCCCTTGCATGGGCTGTACGAAAATCTGACCCTGATTTTCTTAACTGGCTGGACAACTTTATGAGCCAGGTCAAGTATGATGGTGTGTATGAAAAAATATATAACAAATGGTTCAAGGATGATGCCTGGTTGAAGGAACTTCAGTAAACGATTGTACCGCAGATGCATATCCTGATCCCGGTAAACGGGATCAGGACCTCCCATAATAACTTTCCACAGGTTTTCCAGCGGTTGTCAGAGCGGGGTGGCAGGTGGAAAGTTATTCAAGAAAGCTGTTTTACCGTTTTGTCATTACATCATAAGGAAAAACTGATTTGAATACCGCAGAAAGAGTGTGGCCCTGGAAAGTGCTGTTGGCTTTTATCCTGATTCTGACTGCAGCCGGTACCTGGGGAGCAGTGAAGAAGATTGATTACCACTGGCGGTGGTACAGGGTGCCCCAATATTTTTTCTACCATGCCGAGGATGCGCAGAAAATTCCGTTTGATGGCACTGTCTCAACGATTGTCACAGACGGCAAAATGGCAACGGTCACTCTTACCTCTGAAGACTCACAGGTGGTCACTGAAAAAGTGGAAACGGAAAGCCTCAAGGTCTCTGAAGGCGAAAGTCTTTTCGAAGGAGATACGGTGGGCTTTGTATCCCAGTGGCGCCTGGGGCCGCTTATGAATGGTCTCTGGACAACCATGTGGCTGTCGGCAATCGCCAGTGTCTTTGCACTGATCCTTGGCCTCGTTGCCGGACTTGCCAAAGTGTCGAAAAATTATACACTCCGCGGTCTTGCCATGATTTATGTTGAGTGTATTCGGGGAACGCCTCTTCTGGTTCAGATCTTTATAGCCTATTTTTTCCTGGGCACGGTTTTTAATCTGAGTCGAAATGTTTGTGGTGTTGGTGCGTTGGCACTCTTTGCCGGGGCTTATGTTGCAGAAATTGTTCGTGCCGGTATCCAGGCAATACCTCCAGGGCAGACCGAGGCTGCGAGATCGCTGGGGATGACAATGCCTCAGACGATGATGGATATTATTCTGCCCCAGGCGTTTAAGAAGATTTTACCACCGCTTTCAGGTCAGTTTATCAGCCTGATAAAAGATTCATCACTAGTCTCTGTAATTGCAATTACAGATTTAACTAAATCAGGGCGTGAGATCATCACTTCAACCTTTGCCACTTTTGAAGTCTGGCTGGTGGTTGCTGCCATGTATCTGCTGGTAACTTCACTACTTTCACAGATTGTTTTCTATATGGAACGGAGGCTCGCGGTAAGTGATTAAAGCAAAAAATGTAGTTAAGCTTTTTCATGGGCATGGCACCACTGTTCGCGCAGTGGATGGTGTCTCCACAGAAGTTGACAGGGGTGAGGTTGTTGTTGTTATTGGTCCATCAGGATCTGGAAAGTCAACGTTCCTGCGCTGCATTAATGGCCTGGAAGTGTTCAGCGAGGGGCATATTATTATTGATGGCGTGGATCTTGCGGATAAGAAAACCAATATCAACAAGGTTCGTATGGAAGTTGGTATGGTTTTTCAGCAGTTCAACCTTTTTCCTCATAGAACGGTTCTGGAAAACCTGACACTGGCACAGCGTCGGGTGCGGAAACGCAGTAAGAAGGTTGCAGAAGAAAAGGCGCATGCCCTGTTGGAAAAAGTTGGTATCCCCGAAAAGGCAAGGGAGTATCCATCCCGTCTTTCCGGGGGGCAGCAGCAGCGTGTTGCTATTGCAAGGGCTCTTGCGATGGAGCCGAAGGTGATGTTGTTTGATGAACCGACTTCTGCCCTTGATCCCGAGATGGTTGGAGAGGTTCTCGATGTTATGAAACAACTTGCCGGTGAGGGAATGACCATGGTTGTTGTTACTCACGAGATGGGATTTGCCCGGGAAGTTGCAGATAGAGTACTTTTTATGGATGAGGGGAAAATTGTTGAAGTGGGAACGCCTGAACATTTCTTCACCGAGCCGCGTGAGGATAGAACGAAACTCTTTTTAAAGCAGGTTCTCTAGAGCATAAAAAATTTTTGATAAATTTGCAGGGAGATTATCAGAAGTTTGAGATGGTTTGATGGTAGACATTAAATTTTACTAACCCGAATAAAGCGGAATTTCAAATTGCTTGGATAAGTACCTTGGTAGTATAAATAGTTATATAATTTCAAAATACTTTACTCAAATTATTGTTTTTTATTATAGTTTTTCAGGAGTAAGGTACTAATTAGAACCGGGAGGTTGGGCTGATGCGATTGCTGAAAATAATGGGTATGATAATGTTAAGCCTTGGTTTCTGTGCTGCCAGTTTGGCGGCGAAGGAATTAAAGGTTGGTTTTGTTTATGTCTCCCCCATTGGGGATGCCGGCTACTCCTATGCACATGATGTCGGCCGTCAGGCCGTGGAGGCAATGGACGGGGTGACTACTTCCTATGTGGAATCAGTTCCCGAAGGAGCTGATTCTGAGCGGGTCATCCTTAATATGGCGCGTAAGGGTTACGATGTTATCTTTGCCACCAGTTTTGGTTTTATGGATCCTATGCTCAAGGTGGCAAAACAATTTCCCAAAATAGCTTTTCTGCACTGTTCCGGTTTTAAAATGGCAGAAAATATGAGTAATTACTTTGGTCGTATGTATCAGGCTCGTTATCTCTCAGGCATTGTCGCCGGCAGTATGACCAAATCAAAGGTGATCGGCTATGTCGCCGCCTTTCCTATTCCTGAAGTTATCAGAGGCATTAATGCCTTTACCCTTGGTGTGCAGTCGGTGAATCCCGAGGCTACTGTCAGGGTGGTGTGGACTAAAACATGGTATGATCCGGCTACTGAAAAAGAGGCGGCAAAATCGCTGCTCGATGTTGGTGCAGACGTTATTGCCCAGCATCAGGATTCTCCGGGGCCTCAGGAAGCAGCACAGGAAAAGGGAGTATATTCAATAGGGTACAACTCTGACATGTCTTCTTTTGCGCCCAAAGCACATTTGACCGCACCTGTCTGGAACTGGGGACCTTATTATGTGAAAGTGGTCGAGCAGGTGAAAAACGGCACATGGAAGGCAGAATCCGCCTGGCCCGGCCTGAAAGAGGGTATTGTCGGACTCTCCCCGTTTGGCCCGATGGTTCCTCAGGCTGTTCAGGATAAAGTGAATAAGGCAAAGGCGAATATCATTGGTGGTAAAAAGGTTTTTTCAGGGCTGGTAAAAGACCAGAAGGGCAATGTTAAAATTGCGGCAGGTGCTGCGGCAACAGACGAAGAACTTCTTGGCATGACCTGGTTTGTTAATGGAGTTGTCGGTACCACCCAGTAGCCTGATGTTACATTTTCGGATAACCAAAAGGCAGGAACCTCTGGGCGCAGGCGGATCCTGCCTTGTTTTATTATCAGCGCTGTTTCTCTCTCTGCTGCTCAGCGGCTTCCTGTTGTTTCTTCGTGGTACTCCTCCTGTTGATGGCCTTTTAACTCTTTTTCAGGGAGCTTTCGGAACAAAATGGGCCATTGAGGACAGCATCCTGAAAGCTATCCCCATTTTTCTCTGCAGTCTTGGGGTAGCTGTTGCCTTTCGGTTGCAGATCTGGAACATTGGGGCCGAAGGACAATTTGCCCTTGGGGCAATCGGTGCAACCTGGATTGCCCTTACCTTTCCCGACTGGCCCAAAGCCGCTCTCCTTCCTGCCATGATTGTCGCTGCGACAGTTGCAGGTGGAGCCTGGGGGATGATTCCGGCTATTTTGAGGCAGCGTTTTAAAACCAATGAGATCATTGTCACCCTGATGATGAACTATATCGCCATTCTTTTTCTTCAATACCTGGTATACGGGATCTGGAAAGATCCAACCAGTTTCGGTTTTCCGATGACACCGGAATTTTCCGAGAACGCAATTGTTGGGAAGATTGGTACAACATCTATCAATTGGGGTCTGGCACATTGTCTGGTTCTGGGAATCCTTGTCTGGGGGTTTTTTAAATATACCCGGCTCGGTTTTGAGCTTAAGGCATGTGGAGATAATGTGAGGGCTGCCAGATATGCAGGACTGCCCTATGACAGGCTTGTTGTCCTGGTAATGGTTCTGAGCGGTGCCCTTGCCGGATGGGCAGGTTTTCTTGAAGCATCTGCCACGGTCAACCGACTGCAGCCAAGTATAATTGTTGGATACGGCTATACTGCGATTGTTGTCGCCTGGCTTGCCCGTCTTCACCCGCTGAGTATAGGTATTGCTTCGTTTCTGCTTGCCGGACTCCGGGTGGGGGTTGAAAACCTGCAGCTTGATCTTCAGGTACCTGCAGCGTTTGGCGGTATTATTGAGGGTTTGATCCTGCTTACTGTTCTGGCTGGAGGGCTTTTTACTCACTACCGTATTGTGCGGGGGAAAACGTGATGGAGATTGCGATTATTATTCCGCTGCTGGCAGCTGCTGTGCAATCCGGGACACCGATACTTTATGCCACTCTCGGAGAGATTTTCACCGAAAAATCAGGAGTATTGAATTTGGGAGTAGAAGGTGCGATGATTATCGGCGCTCTTGCCGGGTTCATCGTTTCCAGGTATACAGGGAGCCCTGCTCTTGGTTTTCTTATGGCAGGATTTGCTGGAGCCCTGGCTACCTCCATACATGGTGTCGTCTGCCTCTGGTTCAGGGGGAATCAGGTCGTATCCGGGCTTGCCCTGACTATTCTTGGTGCGGGACTCGCAAATTATCTCGGGACTTCCTATGTAGGGATTTCAGCACCCGGCTTCAAAACAATGGCCGTACCCCTGCTGTCATCAATTCCGGTCCTGGGCCCGATCTTTTTTAATCAGGATATTCTTGTCTATATCAGTTATTTTATTCCCCCGGCCATGTATATATTTTTCACCTCCAGCCGCTTTGGCCTTGGATTGCGGGCGGCGGGAGAATATCCTGCAGCGGCTACAGCTGCCGGGTTGAATGTCGCTGCCTATCGCTGGTTTGGCATTATGGTGGGGGGATTTTTTATGGGACTGGGGGGAGCATATCTCTCTCTTGCCTATACCCATCTATGGACAACAAATCTGACCGGAGGGCGGGGATGGATTGCTGTCGCCCTTGTTATCTTTGCCTTCTGGCGACCCGGACGGGCTGTGCTGGGTGCGTACCTTTTTGGAGGAATTATGGCATTGCAGCTGCGGCTCCAGGCTTTAGGTACACAGCTGCCGTCATCAATTCTTCTTATGCTGCCTTATGCGCTGACGGTATTTGTCCTGGTCATCTCCTCCTGGAGAAAGAAAACCAGTGAGGAACCTGCGGCTCTGGGGGTTAATCTTGAACCCGTCGATTAGCGCCAACAGAAGCAGCATCAGTAAGCAGGAATTATTTAGAGAGAGGTATAAATGCCCGCAAAGGTTCATACAGAAAAATCTGTCCTGTCCCCCAGAGACACCCAATTACAGTACGTCATACTGATGGTCGGAATTGAGAGGATATGAGGATGGAGAATCAATTACCCCTGATACGGCTCGAGAACATTTCCAAATCTTTTGGCAGGGTGCAGGCCAATAAGGATGTGACTCTTGAGATTATGAAGGGGGAGATTCTTGCTCTTTTAGGTGAAAACGGGGCAGGGAAGTCTACCCTTATGTCTATTCTGGCGGGTCAGCTGGTGCCGGATACAGGAACTATCTATCTGGGTAACAAGCCGGTACAGCTGACTACAACTGATAAGGCGATTGCTGCCGGTATCGGTATGGTTTACCAGCATTTTAAGCTGGTGAATGCAATGACAGTTGCTGAGAATGTCTTTCTCGGTCAAAAGGGTGGTTTCTGGCTGAATAAACAGAAGATGTGCCGGACGGTTGAGCAGCTCGCGGGTCAGTATGGCATGACGGTTGACCCCCGGGCCAGAATACATGATCTCTCCATGGGAGAGAGACAGCAGGTTGAGATACTTAAACTTCTCCATCGTAAAAGTACTGTTTTGATTTTTGATGAGCCGACGGCTGTACTTACCCCCAGTGAGGCAGATAATCTGTTTGACACCATGAAAATCATGGTTGCCAAGGGAAAGGGCATTGTTTTTATCAGTCATAAACTGGAAGAGGTGATGGCAGCTGCTGACAATATTGCCATATTGAGACGAGGTGAAATTGTTGACAGAGTGGCCGCGGCAGATGTCTCCTCCACGGCTGAACTTGCGGAGAGGATGGTAGGACGTGAAGTGCTTCTGCAGGTGGATAAGAGAGTTGTTGAGCCTCATCAGTCTGTGCTGAAAGTGGAGGAACTTTCCGGGCAGCAGATGAAAGAGATTAATCTGGAGGTGCGCCAGGGAGAGATTCTTGCTCTCGTTGGTGTCGCCGGTAACGGTCAGAAACCTCTGGTGGAGGCAATCTGTGGGCTCAGCAAACCTCTTCCCGGTACGGTTACCTTGCTTGGTATGGAATGGCGGAAGTTTTTTAAAAAAGGTGGTTGGAAGAATACACTTTCGTATATCCCGGAGGACAGGCAGGGGCTGGCGACTTGTCAGGGGCTCGATTTATTAGACAATTTTTTGCTTACTACAAGAGGAGGGTTTTCCCGGGGACCCTGGCTGAAGAGGGAAGAGGCAAGAGAAAAGGCAAACCTTCTGCTGGAGGAATTCGATATTCGCCCGCCTGACTTGACAGCTTTTGCCTGGCAACTTTCAGGAGGTAATCTCCAGAAGATGGTTCTTGCCCGTGAGTTTTACCGTAAACCCCGGTTGATTGTAGCAGAACAGCCTACACAGGGACTGGATATTGCTGCCACTGAAGATGTCTGGAATCTCCTGTTGCAGGCAAGGAATCGGGCGGGGATTCTTCTGGTAACAGGGGATCTGAATGAAGCCTTTGCTCTTTCCGACAGGATAGGTGTGATGTACAACGGCAGAATAGTTGACACCTTTCGTACTGATAACAAGGAAAAGGTGGAGCAGATTCCGCAGATGATGGCAGGACTGGCAATTTCCTGAACCGCGAGTGTTCACAGCAGAATTTAATTTATTTTCAGGGGAGCATACCGATATGAACAGTCTTCATAATTTGACCTTTTTTGATATCTATGAAAAACATGCACTCTACAGAGGTGGTTCCCAGGCTATTCACTGGGATGGTGGTAATATCAGTTACAGTGATCTCTTCCTGCAGACTGCAAAACTTGCCGCTGGCCTTGCCGGGCTGAATCTTCCTCCCGGCAGCAGAGTAGCAGTTCTCTGTAAAAATCATCCCGCCTTTTTTCATCTGTTTGGGGCGGCATCAGCTCTGAACCTTGTTCTTGTCCTTATTAACAGACGGTTGAGTGAGGAGGAGATATCCTATATTGTTGAAGATACAACACCCGCCATAATAATCTGTGATCAGGAAAAGGCGGCCCATGCAGAGACACTGAAAGAATCATTTTCTTTTCTGCAGTACTGTTATGTGATTGATGGTAGTGGGGATGATTTTGTAGATCTGTATGGCGGCTCTCCCCTTGAAAGCTCTGTGCCATGTCGTCCGTCAGATCCATTTATCATAATTCATACTGCTGCAATGCTGGGTAAGCCGAGGGGGGCTGTACTCAGTCAGGAGAATATTATCCTGGCCAATCTGCAGATCAATAGCGCGTATGGGATAGATGATTCCAAAGGTTACCTGAATATTCTGCCGCTGTTCCATATCATGGGGGTAAATCTTGGTCTGGGAACCCTGCAGGCCGGCGGTAAAAATGTAATAATGGAAAAGTTTGATCCACAAAAAGCTCTGCAGCTTATTGAAAGGGAAAAAATCTCCCTTTTTGGATCCTTTCCGCCCATAGTGGCAAATCTTCTGGAGGCTTTTGAGAAAGGTGACTTTGATCTCTCAAGTCTGGAAATTGTGGCCGGGCTTGAGATGCCTGATACTGCGAAGAAATGGGAGGAATTGACCGGGTCCAAATTTTGGACCATGTATGGCCAGACAGAAACATCAGGCCTCATCACCTTCAGTGAATATTTTGCCAGAAGCGGATCAGCCGGTGCGGTTTCGCCTCTTGCAAATCTTAAAATAGTTGATGATGTTGATAATGCGCTGCCCGAGGGGCAGACAGGTGAAATAGTTCTCCGGGGTCCACTGGTTTTTCAGGGATATTGGAACGGGAAAGAATTGAATGAGTACACTTTTCGCGGGGGATGGCATCATACAGGAGATCTTGGGATGATCGACTCCGAAGGGTTCCTGTTTTTTAAAGGTCGAAAAGCCGAGAAGGAATTGATAAAGCCCGGGGGAGAGAACGTATTTCCTGCGGAAGTCGAAAAAGCTGTACTTGGGCATCCTGCTGTGCAAGAGGTTTGCGTTTTCGGAGTTCCCGACCCCAAATTTGGTGAGGGAATAAAGGCTGTCTGTTCTCTGCATTCAGGCAGAACCCTGACGAAGGAAGAGCTGATATCCTTCTGCGGTTCACTTATCGCCGGATATAAGAAACCCCGATATGTGGAATTTATAGACGAGTTACCCAGGAGGGAAGATGGTGCAATAGACCGTGAGAAGATAAAACTCGATTACCCCTGAGATGGAGTTATTTGCAGGGCGGCTAAATCCCGCCCTGAAGAGTGTTGTTGTTTTGCCTTTATTGCTTGAAATTACGATGTCACTCTTACTTAACCGTAGTGACAGGACAGGGAGCCTTGAGGATAATGTATCGTGAGGTGGACCCGAGAAGTATTTTTTCCACTCTGGATCTCTTCTTTATACCGAGGAAAATGTGGTCAATTTTATTTTCTTCAGCAAATTGAACAAGGTCTTCGCCTGAGGAAAGTCCTCTGACACTTTGTGTGGCATCACATTGGAGACCCGCTTCCTCCATCATCTGTTTGGCAAAAATGAGACCCTCCTCCGCTTTCCGTATTGCAGATGCCTTTTCCGATGTCCCGCCTTCCATTGAAGTGACGATATAAACAAAAGCGTTATATGTTTTTGCATAGTCCCTGGCCAGAGACAGTGCCTTATTACCCACCTTTCCACCATTGTACCCAACTAATATCTTCATAATAGACTCCTGATCCCGCAGTTTACATCCAGCGTTTACGCCGTTTATATGATTTTACGTCCTTAAAGGACTTCCTGCCGCCCCCTTTAGTGATTCCCATATAAAATTCCTTTACATCAGGATTGTTCTGCAAATCTTCAGATGTACCTTCCAGAACAATTTTACCGGATTCCATGATATAGGCATAATCAGCAATTGCCAGGGCAACTTTGGCATTCTGCTCAACAACCAGTATTGTAGTATCAAGTTCCCTATTAATCAATTTTATATTATCAAAAATTTCTTTCACCAGGATAGGGGCAAGACCAAGAGAAGGCTCATCAAGCATCAACATTTTTGGTGCGGCCATTAATGCTCTGGCAATGGCGATCATCTGCTGCTCTCCTCCGGAGCTGTAGCCCGCCATTCTGTTGCTTACCTTTGAAAGCCTCGGGAAATGTTTATACATCATTTCATTATCTTTACGGATTGTTTTTGACCCATCTTTCCTGGTAATTGAGCCTACAAGGATATTCTCATTCACTGTCAGGTGTTTAAATACACGTCTTCCCTCAGGCACCATAACCGAACCCAGTTTCACAATATCTGTGCCATTCAGGTTGGTTGTGTCTGTACCGTCAAATTCAATATATCCTTCCTTGATGGCTCCGTTTTCAGGCTTGAGAAGTCCACTGATGGCTCTTAACGTGGTTGTTTTTCCAGCTCCGTTGGTTCCAAGAAGGGCGACAATACCTCCCTTGGGAACAGAGAGACTGACACCACGCAGCACCTGAATGATGTCATTATAGACAACCTCGATATTGTTGACTTCAAGCAGATTGTTTTCCATATGTGTTTTTATTCCCGGTTAAGAGCTATCCCTATCATTCCAGGGTGTTGGGCTGATCTGAAGGTAAAAGCTATAAGCATCGTAAAATCAGACTGTTATGGTGTAATGCAACTTACCGGAAAAAGGATCTTTGCAGATCAGTTTTCCGGCAAGTCAGGGTTTTACCCGGTTAAAAGCTAATATTACTTGATTTTTTTCATGAATTCAGACTGAATAGGCTCACCGACTTTCTTGAACATACCGTCCTGGACACTGTATATCTGCAGCATATCAACACCGGCGCGGTCAGTTTTAGAGTAGGTTACCGGTCCTATGGTCGTATAGGGCTGGTAAGCATTTTTGCCATTCATCTTATTTAAAGTATTATAGAGATTCTCTTTAGTTATCTCAAGACCGGCATCTTTTGTTCTTTTGATGGCTTCTGTTGTCACCTGGGCGACCATGATTCCTGCTGCATAGTTATGGGAATTTGCAGCCTTATCGTCACGACCGTATTTTTTGGCCAGTGCCAGTTGCTTGGTGGTACCGTCATTCTTTTCTGAGGTCAGGTTGAACGAACAGGACCATACAAATCCTTTACAGGCATCCCCTGCAAGGGCAATGAGGTCATTTCCACCTGTGTAATGAACACCCAGAAAGGTCAGTTTTCCTTCTTCACCATAAGAACTCGCTGTCAGGCCAAGACGCGAGGAGTCTTTCAGCATTGTAGCAACAGGTGACTGAACCGTGTGGCAGAGGACATACTGGACACCCTTGCTCATCAGTCTCTTTAACATGGCTGAGTTATCAAGATCTTTCCCATGCTCAACCACTTCAACGATTTCCATATTCAAACCAGCGGCAACCGCTTTTTTCGCATCTTCAACAGGGCCGCGGCCAAAGGCGGAGGGGTGAATAAACATGGCAACTTTGGCTTTCCCTTTTCCTTTGTGATTTTTAACAACGAATTCAGAAAGGGCTACCAGTTGTTCAGAATACGAGGCAACCGGCAGGAAGATATAATTTGAGTCATCAAGATTGCCGGCATGATAGGAAGCGGGAAGGACCGGAATTTTCTCCTCTTCAAAATCCCTCTTTAAGCCAAGGGTGGAACCGGTTGAATAGTTGAGATACATGACAATACCGTCGTCAATATACTCTTCAAAGTTCCTCTTTGTGATAGCAGTTTTGTACTGATCATCTCTGATGGTACAGTCAATTGTGTCATCACCCAGCACTTTTGTCTCGTTGACAAATTTAAAATAATCCTCGGTGCCCTTGGCATAGGGATTGCCGGCATCAGAGGTAGGACCGGTGATGGCAAGAGACATGCCAATTTTGTAAGCCTTGCCTGCTGCATTTGCAGTGACTGTGAACGCAAAGGCGACGGATAAAACCAGTAATGCATTCAAAAATAAGATTGTTCTGCTTTTCATGTTTCTACTCCTCCTGAGTTTTGAATTAGCTACAGATTCCCCGCCAGCCGGGGAGAAGTGCCCTCTTCAGATTTTTCCCGCAAGAACGGGAAAAGTGATAAGGCACTCTTAAGTAACTGTTTAGCAGCATCCCATATATGCATGATCAGACTGCCTTTACTCCGATAAACAATGATCAGTACCGGAATGGCCACATTTTGGTATATGATTTGGTGATTCGCCACCAGTTGGCGATTCCTCTCGGTTCAAACATTAAAAAGAGTACTATAACAAGACCAAAGGTGAAAGGCTTCAGTGCTGTCGCCAGATTCATGCCGGAAGGCATATACTGGCCGACAACTTCAGCAAGACTGCCCACTTTAAGGTCGAGAAAATTGATTGCAACCGGGCCCCAGAACGATCCGTTCAGGGTCCCCAGTCCACCGACAATTGCCATTGCCAGATAGGAAATGGACTCATGGAGGGTGAAAGATTCAAAGCCGACGCCCCGGTAGAGGTAGGCGTGCAGAGCGCCTGCAACGCCGGCAAAAAAACCTGATAAGGCGAAAGCATACACCTTCGTGAGACCGGGATTCATTCCCATGGCGTCTGCTGCTCTGTCATTATCCCTGACAGCGATGAGGCTTCTGCCGTATCTGGTTTTCATCAGGTTCCTGATACCGAATCCAAGCAGGACCACAGTGGTTAGAATGACAAAATACCAGAACAGATAATGATCTTTCCTTCCGACTTTTCCGGTGACCCAGAAAACTCTGCCGACGAAAATAGTCTGGCCCTGGTTGAAAAATGACATGAAGTTGATGACCCATTGGAAAATCATCTGAAATGAGAGGGTGGCAATGGCAAGATAGAGGTGCTTTAATCTGAGAGCAGGCAGGCCGACAATAGCTCCAAACAAGGCCCCCATGAAGCCGCTGATAATGATCAGTAATGGCCAGAAATGGGTGACAATAATATGTGAGTCACCCATCGTCCGGCAAAAAGATGCCACTGTATAGGCGCCGATGCCGACAAAGGCTGCATGGCCTATTGATATAAGTCCGGCGAATCCGGTGACAAGGTTCAGACCCATGACTGCAACAATGGCGATGAGAATATTATCAATCACCAGCATCGATTTGTTGCTCAAGTGAAAGAGCAGGGGCCAGCTGAAGAGAACAACCAGGAAAAAGGTGAAAATTGATTGGTCCAGGTTGGTAAGAAATGTTCTCTGTTCCTGCTTGTAGGTTGTAAAAAAGTTTCCTGTTGCTAACCATTTATTTGCTGACATAAATTACACTCGCTCAATTTCATGAATTCCAAATAATCCATGGGGTTTAAATAAAAGAATAATAACCAGAACAATGTAGGGCATAACATCACCAGTCCCATTTAAACCCCAGTTCCCGTCCAGGTAACCACTGGCAAACTGCTGGATAAGCCCCATAATGATGCCGGCAACAACCGCGCCGAGGATTGAATCAAGGCCACCCAGGATAACCACGGGGAAAACCACTATGCCAAAAGAGTGCAGGGTATCAAAATTCAACCCTGTAATATTGCCGATGATACATCCTGCCGCAGCAGCAGATAGTCCTGCGGTTGCCCAGGCGAGGCCAAATACCTTCGGAACGGAGATACCAACCGACATGGCACCGAACTGATCATCAGAAACAGCCCTCATGGATATACCGACTGTTGACTTTTTAAAGAACCAGGAGAACCCTCCGATCAAAAGAAAGGTGATGATAACTCCGACAAGCTGTGTCCAGGAGATGGAAACTCCGCCAACGGTGAGAGGGTTCTGGGGAAGAAATGCGGGAAATGAGTAATTCTCGGTGCCGAAAGGGGTCAGGTAAATCAAGCCGTCAATAATTGAACCAAGTCCTATGGTCACCATGATCACTGATATTATGGGCTCCCCGATCAGCCGTCGCAGAAATATTTTCTCAACACTCATTGCAAGAAAAAAGGTGATGAGCATGCTGGCAAGAAAAGAGAAAAAAATTGGAATTCCCACTGTCACGGTAAGGAAATAGGTGATAAATGCCCCTGCCGCGATTATCTGTCCATGGGCAAAGTTTGCCACACGGCTCGACTTATAGACCAGGACCAGCCCCAGGGCCGCCAACGCATAGATTGACCCTACCACTATCCCGCTTACTACGATTTGGAAAAAATAGCTCATCAGACACCTTCCACTGTATAAAAATGAATACTTGCCTCAACCGTTGTTGACTGCCCGTCCTGATATTGAAAGGAGGCCTCAATGTCTTTTTTGTCAACAGATTCATCGTAGAGTGCCTCGTACAGGTTTTGATACCTTTCCTGCACAAATTTACGGCGAATTTTCCCGGTTTTTGTTAACTCTCCGTCATCTACATCAAGTAGTTTATAGAGAAGCGCAAAACGCTTAATCTTGAAATGCTCTTTTTCCGCCCGCGTATTAATTTCCTCTATCTGCTCCATCACAAGGGAGGCAACCTCAGGCTTGCCGGAGAGATCCATGTAGGTCGTGTAGGAAATTCCTCTGTCCTCCGCCCATTTGCCCACAACAACAGGATCGATATTGATCAGGCAGGAAACAAAATCTTCTTTGTCGCCAAAGATAATTGCCTCCTTAATATAGGGACTGAACTTGAGGGAGTTTTCAAGGAACATGGGCGAAAACATCTCTCCACTGTTATTGTGCATCACATCAGAAAGACGATCGATGACTACAAGGTGGCCATGTTCATCTATAAATCCTGCGTCTCCGGAGTGGAGCCATCCCCCTTCAAGGGCTTCCGCTGTTTTTTCTGGAAGGTCATAATATCCGGGGGATACGGATGCTGATTTTGACAGAATTTCTCCGTCTTCGGCTATTTTACACTCAGTGCCTGGCAATGGTTTGCCTACTGTCTCCGGTCTTACATCCCCGTCACGATGCATATAGGCAATACCTGTGATTTCGGTTTGTCCATAAATCTGTTTCAGATTAACCCCTATTGCCTGGTAAAAGGTGAAAAGTTCCGGCCCAAGGGCCGCACCCCCTGTATAGGCACGTCTCAGGCGCAGCAGACCCATCTGGTTGATAAGGGGGCGGATTATCATCTGGGTACCCAGCCATGATTTGATTCTCAGGCCGGTGGGCATTGTTTTTCCGATCATTCTGTATTCAGCAGATTTCAAGCCGATCTTTATGAAATAATTATAGAAAAGTTTGTTAAGCCAGTAGGACTGGTCTATTTTAAGCCAGATTTCAGAGCGGAGGGTTTCGTAAATCCTGGGAGCACCAAACATGAAATGAGGGCCGATTTCCTTTAGATCCGACATTGCTGTTTCGACAGATTCGGGAAAATTGATGGTGATCCCTGTGGCCATGGCAATCCCGAACGAGTTCATCTGTTCTCCAATCCAGGCAAATGGGAGAAAGGATACATATTCGTCGGTGGGTTCCAGAGGATCTACCTCGGTAATTTTCACTCCCATATTAATATAATTTTTATGGGTCATCATGGTGCCCTTGGGTAGTCCGGTTGTACCTGATGTGAGACAAAGGTGACAGACATCATCAGGCTTTCCCAGGTCTACAAGGGATTCAAAGAGAGCGGGATTCTTTTTTCGCTCTGTTTCTCCAAGTTTATACAGATCATTGATATCGATAAACCAGTCATCTGACATGTACTCCCTCATTCCCCTGGGATCTTCAAAGATGACTTTTTTAACGTTGGGTATCTGGTCCCGCACATCAAGAACCTTGTCCACCTGTTCCTGGTTATCGCAAAAAACAACACTTATTTTGAGATATTGAAGGATCTGGGCAATTTCATCCGGCATACTGGTCTGATATATCCCGGCAGAAATTGCTCCGAGACAGTGACCACCAATAGCGACAAACAGCAGCTCCGGGATATTATCACTGATAATCGCAAAAGTGTCATTTTTGCCAAGTCCAATCGCCCTGAGTCCCAGGGCAGTTTTTCTCACATAGTCGTAATAATCTTCCCAGCTGTATGTGTTCCAGATCCCAAAATCCTTTTCTCTTAATGCAGGTCGTTTGGGTGTGGAGTTAACACGCCAGCGAAGCAATTGAGGGATAGAGTATTCAAGCAGGTGGTCATTTGTACCCATTTCTATTAGTCCCTTAATAATTATCTGTTTCTTATGACAAGATATTTGTATTTAAATATAAAATGCTGAAAGCACCCTGAAGGAGCCTGTCCGGTCTGTCGGGTCTATTCTTCTCCGATATATGCTTCAATTACTTTGGGATTGCTGGCCACTTCCTCCGGTGTTCCCGAACCGATAAGCTGACCAAAATCAAGGACATAGATCCTGTCGGAAATGTCCATAACAACACCCAGATCATGCTCTACGAGCACTACTGTAATATACCGCTCTTTCTGAATATCGAGAATAAAGCGAACAATGTCTTCTTTTTCCTCCTGGTTCATACCGGCCATGGGCTCATCCAGCAGCAGGATGTCTGGAGCCAGGGTCAGCGCGCGAGCCACCTCAACTTTTTTCTGGACACCATAACTTAAATTACCCACAAGACTGTTGCGGTAAGGCTCCAGTTCCATGAAATCAATGATGCTTTCCACATAACCCCTGTTTTCAGCTTCAACTCTGGAGGCTTTGCCAAAAAAGAAGACAGCGTGCAGGAAGCTGTAGTTCAGGTTCTGATGACGGGCCAGGAGCAGGTTGTCAAGAACTGAAAGACCGGAAAAAAGCTCAAGATTCTGAAATGCCCTGGCAATTCCCATACTTGATACCTGGTGGGGAGAGGAATGGGTCAGTTTCTTATCTTTGTAATAAATCTCACCCTGAGTCGGGTGGTAAAATCCGGAGATACAGTTGAGCATGCTGGTTTTTCCGGCACCATTTGGGCCTATGATCGAGGTGATAAGACCAGGCTCAATCTCCATGTTTACGTTGGAAAGAGCCTTCAGCCCGCCAAAAGAAAGGGTAACGTCTGAAACATTTAATTGTGCCATATTAGTACCTTACTCCAGAAATTATGTAACAGAAAACAAGAAACTCAGGAGTGTATTTTGAAATTATGTGCTTATGTATTGACCATGGTACTTATCCAGTGTACTAAAAAATTTCCGACTTGTCGGGTCAGTTTAAAAATTAAATGAAATTATTAAGTAAAAGAACAATAAACCAAATTTGTTTTATCCTGCCATTTTTTATAATACACACTTTGTGGGGTTGTGATTGCGCAAATACTATTGGGTACCTTGCAGGAAGATCCTGCAGCCGGGAGTCCAGCATTTGCAGGAATCTATTTCTGGCATATTGTTAGCTGTTCAGTTCCGGAATATCAGCAAAAAAATCAAGTATCTCAGGGTTCTTCAGAGCGTCTCTGTTTTTCACTTCACGCCCGTGAATCATTTTTTTGACAGCGAGTTCAACCTTTTTCATATTCAGAGTATATGGAATATCAGGGGTCTCAATTATTTTAGCAGGGACGTGCCGAGGAGAGGCATTGTTTCGTATATTCTTTTTGATTCTCTCTTTTAACTCACCAGTCAGAGTGAAATCCTGCTTCATTTTGACAAATAGAATAACCCGGGTATCGTTGTTCCATTCCTGGCCGACTACAACACTGTCTTCAATTTCCTCCATTTTTTCCATAAGCCGGTATATTTCGGCTGTGCCTATTCTGACCCCTCCTGGGTTGAGGGTGGCGTCGGACCGTCCATACATGACCACACCGCCCCTTTTGGTGATTTCAATAAAATCACCGTGGGTCCAGATTCCGGGATACTCCTCAAAGTAGGCCGAATGATACTTCTTCCCGTCCTGGTCGTCCCAGAAGTAGATTGGCATGGAAGGAAAGGGTGCTGTGCAGACCAGTTCTCCCTGCTCACCGACAACCGGTTTACCGCTATGGTCATAGGCAAACACGTTCATACCCAACCCGAGACACTGGAGTTCTCCTGAGTAGACGGGACCCATGGGGTTGCCAAGAGCAAAGCATCCGTTGAGGTCAGAACCTCCGGATATGGAGGCCAGCTGCATGTCCTCTTTAATATCGGTGTAGATAAATTCAAAATCTTCCTCTGAAAGAGGAGAACCGGTGGAGAGCAGAGCCTTTATTGGCTGCAGATCAAACTGTTTTCCAGGTTTTACCCCTGCGTTTTTCAGGGCAGCAATATAGCCTGCACTTGTGCCGAACACTGTAATTTTTTCATCCTGGGCCATCTGCCACAGAGTTTCCGGCTTCGGATGGAATGGATTTCCATCGTAGAGAACGAGGGTTGCTCCTGTAGCAAGGGAACTGGTCAGCCAGTTCCACATCATCCAGCCGCAGGTAGTAAAATAGAATATGGTATCGTCCTTTTTCAGGTCGGTGTGAAACACCAGCTCCTTCAGGTGATGGATAAGGACTCCGCCTGCGCTCTGCACCATGCATTTAGGCAGCCCGGTAGTGCCGGAGGAGTACATGATATAGAGGGGATGCTCGAAAGGGAGCTGGGCGAACTCAATCTCTGTTGCCTTTTCCTGTTTGAAGTCCTGGAAAAGAACAGCGTTGGGCAGGGCTGAGATATCGGGTTCTTGGTCTGTGTACGGTATTGCAATAACTTTTTCGATGGATGGAATTTCTTTGATTATTTCTCCAATTCTGGCAAGACTGTCGATGGGTCTGCCTTTGAAGAAGTAACCGTCTGCAGTAAAGAGTACTCTGGGTTTTGTCTGTCCGAATCTGTCCAGAACACCTTTAATACCAAAATCAGGAGAGCAGGAAGACCAGACTGCGCCAAGACTTGTCGCAGCCAGCATTGCAATGATAGATTCCGGCATGTTAGGCATGAACCCGACGACCCTGTCGCCGGCAACAATACCCATCTCTTTCAGTGATGCGGCAACCTGTGCGGTTGCCGCATAGAGCTCTTTATAGGTGAGTGTCCGCCTGACGCTGTCTTCTCCCCGGAAGATCAATGCTGTCTCATCATTTCTAAACCGCAGGAGATTCTCAGCAAAGTTAAGTCGGCTGTTCGAGAACCAGTGTGCACCGGGCATTTTAGCAGGGTCATCCACCACCTTGTCATAAGGTAGTGATGCTTTTATATCAACAAAATCCCATGTCTCAGCCCAGAAATTTTCCAGGTTATCAACGGACCACTGATGGAGCGCTCCATAGTCAGTGAGACGGGTAGCATATTTTTCGTTGATCTTCTGCATGAACCTGTACATATTGGAACTTTTTATTCGCTGTTCCGTCGGTTGCCACAATAATTTCGACATTGCCTTCCTCTTTATCTGTTACCGTCAGAGAAAAAATGTACTCTCATTTTTGTCAAATTAAAAACCGAAACCTTCCGGCAACTGTTCTGCAGTTGTTCCTTCCTCTACCCACGCCAGATCCAGAATTGTATAGGTAGGCCCGGTTGTTTTAAAAATGGGGACGACTCTCATACCGAACCTGGGAGTACCGACCACCAGATAACTCATTAAAATGGTGGAAACGCCGTCGAATTCAATGTTGATAAATTTGATTGGCTTATCCAGCAGATTAAATGCCCCGGATCGTGCACATTCCATGAAGGTATGTACCGTGGCACTTTTTTTTGCCACATCCGTCAGGTCGATCACACTCATCTTTGAGAGGCAGTCGGGACAACAGATGCGAAACGGGATATATACTGATCCTGTAGTTCCACATTCCGCATTGTCACAACGGGTTGCCAGCAATTTTCCCTTGCTGAGAGACTCGAAGAATATTGCCTCTCCTCCGTAGGAGTGAATATAGGTCATTGCTCTGGGATTGGTTACACCCAACAGTTTCCAGTCATCATCCGCATTGCGGATGGGCATATTTGGAGTCAGGTGATGGAAATCACCTTTAAGCTTGTACTGATTGTTTTTCACGAATACCTGGCCGAACATACTCATAATATTTCTCCCTGTAACAATTCTGGTTGATCTGCGGTCTGGCCTGAAGATTGTCAGGTGACAATCTTCAGACAGCAGCCTATCTCCCTTTATTACTTACGCGTCTTTTTTGATCAGATGATCAGGGTCCATAAGGATAGTCGATGTTACATGGGATCCGACACCGGCATGGCTGATTGCCAATCCTCTTTTGGCTCCCTTCACCTGAAGATTGGTCCAGTCTTTTGGCTTTTCCCGGTCAAATTTCTTCCAGAGGTTTTCATCTCCATGGAGCTCTTCCCATCTGTCCCAGAGATGAGTCGCAACTTCAAATGTCTGCATAATTCCTGTGGCGCCAACGGCGTGCATGCAGCCGATCAACCCTCCTGAAAGGTTTGAAGGCAGTTTTCCAGGTTCTCCGGTATGGGGGTTGGTATGGTAGCAGTCACCGGATTCAACGTAGGTTCGTCCTTCTCCATAGGGTCGTATACCGATATCCTCATATGTCTGGACATCGCTGATGGTGAAGGCATCATGAAGTTCGACCACGTCAAGATCTTCAGTCGGGTCGGTGATTCCCGCCATGCCGTAACCGTAATAAGTTGCAATTCGGGCAGCGAGGAAACCGGTAAAACCGGGGTATCTGTCTCCACCGGGAAAGCGCTCACCAAGGTCTTTGTACTGGTCGGGGGTCTCATTCGGCAGCAACGGAATTTCCATGTCAAGTCGGTCTGCGGGGCGAAGGGTGTGTGATCCGGCAGCAGACCATATGCGCAACGGTTTATTTTTTGAGTTCCTGGTCAGTTTGACGGCTGTATCTTCATCACAGAGTATTGTACAGGCGGCTCCGACGCTCATGAGACAGCAGTCAAGTGCTCTCAGTGGATATGCTACAACCGGTGAGTTCAGAACATCGTCAACGGTAATATCCATAGGAGATTGAGCGAAGGGGTTAAATCTTGCGTATCCATGATGTTTGACGGCAATCTCCGCCAGGGTCCTTCTGAACGACTCTTCTGATTTTCCGAAAATCTGCCAGTAGCGCTGGGCCATAACCGCATAGTAGCCAGTATAGATGTGACCCAGGGGTGCTTCCCAGTCCTTGTCGGCAGCACAGGATATAAGGAAGTTGCCTTCATCTGTAGGTACCTCGTCCATCCGCTCCCATCCCATTGCCAGAACACAGTCAGAGTACCCTGAAGCCACTGCTTTTACTCCTTCCCAGATAGTGGAACCACCTGTTGCGCCACCTGTCTTCACGCCGACGTTTCCAAGGGGATCCAGTCCCAGTCGGTCATGAATTACAGATTCGCCGAGGAGCTGATCACCAAAATGATCGGCAAAGTGGCCGTAATAGCAACTATGAATATAGGACTTGAGCTCAGCTGGAGATATATCAAGCAATTCTGCAGCCATGACAAAGGAATCAATGCAAAGTTCCTCTGTTCTTTTATCAGGGAATGCTCTGTCAAACTTTGACTGTCCCGCCGTTACAAGATAAACAGGTCTCTGCAATCTCGGGATTTTCAACTGTTGTTGGCTAAATGTAATCATACTGTTCCCTCTTGTTAAAATTTTATATGAAAGTCATCTGTTCCTGACTGCATGGCTTTCATACCGTGTTATGAAATGCATTTTACAGGTGTCAACGTTAAACCGTTCCCACCCACAGCACGAAACTTCGCTCTGTGCTGCTGTTAGTTATTTTCTGACTCTCCGGTTTCGACCAGAAGTGTGCTGCATCACCTTCAACCATATGAAAGGTTTCATCGCGTAAAGCCAGGTCAATGGAACCTTTTAGTACGCAGAGCACCTCCTGTCCCTTCTTTATATTTTTCCTTGCAGGAATTGAACGACCCGGCTCAATCACCAGGATGGAGGAGTCTATGACGGTTCTGTAGTCAGGTGGAAAGAATCGCCGGGTGACAAAACCTATATGTGACAGATCAATGTCATCCCATTCCGACTTTTTGATAAGTACCGCACTTTTTTGCCTGCTCATGCGGGAGAGAAGTTCTCCGGCGTCAACACCAATGGCCGAACAGATCCTCATGAGAGTGTCCACTGAGGGAGAGTTTACATCATTCTCTACCTGGCTGAGAAATCCTTCGGAAACAGATGCCCTCTCTGCGACCTTTTTAAGGGTCAGATTCCGATCCTTCCGGTGTTTTCTTATTACAGTCCCTATATGCATGGTGCGAGGCTACTCTTCTGTTAAGATTTCACATAAGTTAAGACTTAATCTATATTAAACCTTAACATGAAATCAACATTAAAATGGAAAGCCGGCGATTTTTTTTGGGGAAAGTGTCTTTATCCCAAAAAGCTTCTGTGTTCACAGGCGGTTGTCTGCAGTTTTGCGAAGGTGTGGTCAGTTTCGGACAGGGCCTGATCTGTTGATATTGCCGATCCGATCATCATAACGTTTATTTCCCAAGGCATTACCATAGACTGAAAGTTATTTTCCATAGAGGACAGCAAGGATACGCGTTTGTCCTTCTTTGGAGGCAATAAGATGTGGAGTTGTGGACAGATAGTAAACACTGTCACCTGGATTTAGTTCGTAAAGATCGTCTCCGATTTTAAACAGGGCAGTGCCGTTTAAAACAAAAATAAACTCCTCTCCATCGTGGACGGACATTTCGCCATCTCTGTTTTCCTCAAGCTGGACGATGAAGGACTCCATATGCCTGCCCTTGACATCAGGAGCAAGTGTTTTGTAGCGATAGAGTGGTTTGCCATCTTTCTGTGATGTGGATCGAAGCACCTTTTTTTGCTCACCATGTCTCGTTATCGAGTAAAGGCAGTTGCCTTCACCCGATAAAATCCTGCCAAAAGCACTGTCAAGGGCTTTTGAAAGTTTCATCACCGTTCCAAGCTGGGGTTTCAGGGTGCCATTTTCTATATTTAAAAGTCTCTTTGATGAAAAGCCGGTCATTTTTGACAGCTCCTCAATTGAAACGTTTTTTTCTTCCCTTAATTTCTGAATTCGCTTCCCGACTTCTTCAATATTTTTTTCTTCCTGTTGGCTTATTTCGCCGGTAAGATCTTCAAAAAAATCTACATTATCATATGGTTGTTTGTCTTCAGGGATCATGTCATCTCCTTGAGGAATATTTTTCATATGAAAGTTCCCCCGTGAGCAGTGGCGGCGGGGCTTTCATTTTTTCATCAGCAGCCTATGTGGCGTGAGATTACCAGTCTCTGGATTTCTGATGTTCCTTCACCTATATCAAGCAGCTTCTGGTCACGGTAGAAACGTTCCACATCATATTCCTTCATAAGTCCGTATCCACCATGGATCTGCACCGCATGGTTGGCAACACGTCCCATCAGTTCCGAGCAGTAGAGTTTGCCCATTGCAGCTTCTTTTTCATAGGGTCTGCCTTCACTTTTAAGCCAGCAGGCCTTGTAAAGAAGGTTTCTTGCACACTCAATTTCGATGGCACAATCGGCAAGTTTAAAGGCAATGGCCTGGAATTTACTGATGGGCTGGCCAAACTGTTTTCTCTCTTTTGCATATTTCAGGGCTTGCTCGTAGGCGCCCTGCGCTCCGCCAAGGCCCATTGCTCCAATGGAAAGTCTTCCTCCATCAAGAGTTTTCAGCATCTGGTGAAAACCGTCCCCTCTGCTTCCCAGTAAATTTTCCTTTGGAACACGAACATTGTCAAAATAGAGTTCAGCTGTATTTGATGCTCGCCACATCATCTTCTTATGCATTGAAATAGCTTTGAATCCTTTCGTTCCGCTCTCAACGATGAAACAGGAATATTCAGGTTTACCATTCTCCTTTGTTCCTGTAATCGCCTGGACGGTAACACCGAGTGTCATCTCACAGGAGGCGTTGGTGATGAATATTTTCGATCCGTTGATAACCCAGTCATCACCATCTTTCTTTGCTGTGGTCTTGCTCCCGCCCGCATCTGATCCCGCTGTCGGTTCAGTCAATCCAAATCCCCAGAGATAGTTGCCACTGCACAATTTCGGCAGATATTTTTGCTTCTGCTCTTTGGTGCCAAAATAGTAGAGTGGGCCGATGCCAAGTGAATTACCCGCGGCAACTGTTGCTGCCTGGGAGCCGTCCACCCTTGCGAGTTCTTCAACGGCGATAATGTATGAGATATAATCCATCCCCTGGCCTTCATACTCGTCCGAGACAAACATGCCGAAGAGACCGATTTCTCCCATTTTTTTTGTGATATCAACAGAAAACTCTTCCCTCTCGTCAAGCTCGGTGGCGACAGGTGCAATTTCCTTTTTGGCAAATTTTCTGACTTCTTTTTGAATCATTTTCTGTTCTTTTGATAGATCGAAGTTCAAAATAATCTCCTTTTCTTTTCATGTTAAAAAACAGGCCATGTCAGAGAGTGTGTTTCAGTACGCCTGGCACGAGTTTTATTTCCGGGGACTTTTCTATTAAGATTTTATATAAGTTAAGACTTAATCTATATTAGACTCCAATAATAAAGCAACATTTAAATGACTGCCGGCGTTTTTTTTGTTCTGACCAGTAAATTTTGGATAAATCAGAGGATAGAGCGGAGGGGTGGGTTTACATTGTTTTCACTCCAGAGGTGGGGTGGTCTGGAGGAGTGGAGGTGAGAGAATTGAGTTTCTGATTTGCAGGCAGTGTCCACCTCAGTTATTCTGGGCTCAATTTTTGGCCATCAACCATTTTCCGGCGGCGCAGATGGATAGGCTTCTTTTCGCGCTTACGTTCCAGCCAGTTCTGGTAGAGGTCCACTGAAAACATCAGCAGAAGAATAAAAATAACAATCCACTGCGGAATGTAGGGGAATGGGCTGGAGTTGACCAGCAGGTGTGCCACATGTCCTCCCTCGAGGATCAGGATAAAGCCGATCAGGAGCAGGACAAAAAGTCCAAGAATTTCAAAATCCGGGTTTTCATTCATATAGTCCGAAATAGTACCGGCAAAAAAGAGCATAATGCCGACAGATATCACCACCGATCCGACCATGACCAGAAAAATATCAGTCATTCCCACAACTGTAAGAATGGAGTCCACTGAAAAGAGCAGGTTCATACTGACGATAATAAAGAGAACCTGGTAAAAATTTGCAGCGGATTTTACCTCCTCTTCAACTCCCTTTGATTTTTGCCGCAACTCTTTTATACCTTTCCAGATAAGGAAGAGTCCTCCAGTGAAAAGCACCACGGCCTTGCCGCTGAGCGCTCCGACAACTGTTATGTTGAAGGGTAGAGTGAGATCCATATGGTAAAAGACACCGGTTGCATATTTAAGAACAAGGCTGACCATGGCCAGGAGAATAATGCGAAAAAGCATGGCAATAATCAGCCCAAGATTTACAGCTTTTTTCCGCTGGTGTGCAGGCAGTTTATTGGCAAGAATAGTGATAATTATCAGGTTATCTGCTCCCAGGGCGATCTGGATGAGGGTTACAGAGAACAGATTTAACCAGAAAACGGTATGGAAAAAGATATCAAACATATTCCACTCAGTTTCTTCAGCATTTCAGGAATTCTTTCGAAATCTACGCATATCTTCTGTTTCTAAAGAAAGAATTGTGTGAGGGGCCTGTCCTGTCCGGCGTGGGGCGATGACGCAACCATCCGGCGGTCTCGCCATGAATCCCGGCAACAGTCGGGGGATCAGATGACCGTGCTGCGGTCATCTGATCGGTTTCACAGTAAAAACATTTTCACAGCAGTTCTGCGACGGCCTCTCTCTCGGAGAGCAGCTCTTCTTCCGTAGCGGAGATCATTTTACGGGCGAAATCACTGATCTCAAGACCGGTGACCTCTTTCCATTCACCATTTTCACAGGTGATTGGCAGGGCAAACATAAGATCCTGATCTATGCCATAGCTGTTGCCACCGCTGAATACACCCATACTGACCCAGCCGCCATCAGATCCAAGCGCCCAGCTTCTCATATGATCGATAGCGGCAGAGGCGGCAGAAGCTGCACTGGATGCTCCCCTGGCCTTGATGATGGCTGCTCCTCGCTGCTGCACCGTGGGGATGAAATTATTTACGTACCAGTCATTATCGACCGCTTCCGTGACCGGTTTGCCATCTACAATTGCATGGCTGATATCGGGAAACTGGGTGGCGGAATGATTCCCCCAGACAACCATTTTCTCGACTCTGGTACTGTGGCTGCCGGTTTTATCGGCGATTTGTGAGAGAGAGCGGTTATGGTCAAGGCGCATCATTGAGGTGAAGTTCCGGGGGTTAAGATCCGGTGCATTTTTCATTGCTATAAAGGCATTGGTGTTGGCCGGATTACCGACAACCAGCACCTTCACATCACGGATGGCCTTATCGTTAAGAGCCTTCCCCTGGACGGTGAAGATTGCTCCGTTCTCTTTGAGAAGATCTGCCCTCTCCATGCCTGGTCCACGGGGTTTTGAACCG